>CAYYEU010000001.1:0-61466 GCA_964470975.1 uncultured Mesoaciditoga sp.
AGCACATCTGCAACGCTTAACGTAGTTGCAATGGTGAATGGAGAGCCTATATATTCAAATGTTCTAAAAAATGCAGCCAATATAGGGCAAACACTTCAAGCGATCCAAAAGGCCAATCCCAAAATGTACCAACTTCTTGTCTCGTCAAAAGCCGGCACGGATTTTCTCAAAGCTTACAACAGATCTGTGCTTAATGACTTGATAGACAGTGCTCTTATGGAACAAATTGCTTCCAAAGAATATGGTATAAAATTCACTGATGCACAAGCTATGTCCAAAGTTCAAGAGCAGGTGCTTCAGATGTTGAAGAATTACAACATAACGAAGGAGCAATTTTCACAGTACTTGCAATCACAAGGATATGGTAGTGTAGAACAATTCGAGAAGAACTCCATATTCACGATGAAATTTTCTATGACAGTCGATGCGCTGAGAAAAGCGGTTACGTCTTCGGCAGCTGTTAGTGAAGATGAGGTTAAACAGTATTACAACGCCAACATTGATTCGTTTAAAACACCAAAACAAGTAAACGTTGAACACATAATGTCTGATTCCGAAGCGACAGCGAATAAGATATTAAAAGAGATAAAAGCAGGAGAGGTAACCTTTGAATCGGCAGCTTCTAAATATTCTCTTGATGTTCAAACAAAAGACAAAAACGGAGATCTTGGTTGGGTACCAGAAACTGCCAATATGCCCGATTTCGAAGTTAAACTTTTTTCCGCAGGCATTGGAGACGTAATAGGGCCAATCAAAACTTCCTACGGATGGGAGCTCTTCAAAGTCACTGGAAAGAAAGACGCTTCGATCAAGAGTCTGGCTGAAGCCTCTACAGGCATCAAAAAAGACTTGCTTTCCAAAAAGCAAGAAAAACTTTGGAATGATTGGCTTAAGGGTGTGTTTGATAAATTCAAAAAAGGTAGCAAAATAAAGGTGTTTATTTGAAAGGAAGTGTATCGATGAGTGTTAAGAAAGAAGCTGTAACGGATGCTTTGAGATCTGTTATGGATCCGGAAATAGGGATAGACGTCGTATCCTTAGGACTGGTATACGATGTCAACATATCTTCAGATGGTGACGTTCATATCAAAATGACGATGACAACTCCAGGTTGCCCGTTGGTTGGCATGATGACTGAAGATGCGAAAAACGTAATTGAAACCATAGATGGAGTTAAATCTGTAAATGTTGAATTGGTTTGGGATCCACCTTGGACCCCTGATTTGATAGAGCCAGAGGTGAGGGCAAGACTTGGCATCTAACATATGGACTATCAGAAGTGTTCTTAATTGGACGACCAAATATTTAAGCAAAATTTCAAGATCTCCGCGCACAGACGCGGAGATCCTTTTGAGTTATGTTTCTAACAAAAACAGATTATGGTTGTACACCAACTTCGATTCAACACTTTCAAAGGAAGTGTTGAAAAAATTTCACGAAATCGTTGAACTTCGTTTCAAGGGAATTCCCGTTTATCACATAACCGGCGAAAAATACTTCATGGCGTTGAAGTTCAAAGTGAACGATCGAGTATTGGTCCCGCGGCCAGAAACCGAAGAACTTGTAGAGCACGTTATCATGGATTCAAAAAAAGTGGGTTGGAAAAGATTTGTTGACATTGGGTGCGGAAGTGGAGTAATAGCCGTATCCATAGCCAAGTACCTTCCGGATTCTCATGTATGGGCAGTTGACGTAAACAGAAATGCACTCGAACTCACATGTGAAAACGCCAAGATTCATAACGTTTCAGACAGAGTTCATGTAGAAGAAAGCAAAATTGAACATGTAGACGTTGTCGTTTCAAATCCGCCATACCTTACTCAAAAAGAGTGGGAAGAATTGCCGGAATTACATCATGAACCTTATGAAGCGCTTGTTGGAGGCAAGGATGGTAATGACGTGTACAAATACATTCTTCAAAAGTATTCTCCAAAGGTATTCTATTTTGAGATTGCACACCCTTTTAGAGGATCGTTGAAGCGTATTTTTGAGGAAAAGGGTTTCAATCACAAAATACTTAAGGACCTTTCAAAAAGAGATCGAATTGCCGTGGTGTGGAAATAAATGGCTCGCATACTTTTAGTAGAAGATGATCCAACGATAAGAGAAATCACAAAATTGTACTTTGAGCGTGAACACGAAATATTTCTTGCCAAAGATGGTATGGAAGCAATTAAATCTATGAACAAAAATGAATTGGACATAATTGTGCTTGATCTTATTCTTCCAAAGCTTAGGGGCGAAGTTGTTGCGCAGATTGCGGAAATGAAGAAAATCCCCGTAATAATGGTAACGGCCAAAAATGCAGAAGATGATATTCTCAACGGCTTGAAATTGGGAGCAGTGGACTACGTTACGAAACCATTTTCTCCGAAAGTTCTTCTCGCAAAAGTTAACAACTTCTTAAAACACCTTGCCAAAGCCGAAAAATATCCTTTTGTTGACAGAACATCTCGAACACTTTTTACCAGAAGTACAAAAGTGTATTTAAGTCCAATAGAAGCCATTATGCTTGATGAAATGATGAAAAAAACTTCTAAAGCGTTCAGCAGAAAAGAGCTTTTGAATCTTGTGTGGAAAAATCAAAACATCTCGGTAAGAATCGTAGATGCAACGATCAAAAACCTCAGGAAGAAATTGATCAATACAGATGTTGAAATTCGAACGGTTTTCGGAGTAGGATACATAGTGGAAGTCAAAAACACCTCTAAAGGGTCATGAAGTTGTAAAACATCACCAAAATTAAGACTTGAGTCCCGTTTTTTTTTGTGATATACTACGTATCGAGCTCGGGATGAACTTACATTAATCTAAATTTCCGGTCGAATGGAGAGATGGCCGAGTGGTCGAAGGCGCTTGCCTGCTAAGCAAGTGTGGGATTTTCCCACCGTGGGTTCAAATCCCACTCTCTCCGCCATATTTGTGCCCGTAGCTCAGCTGGATAGAGCGATAGATTGCGGATCTATAGGCCGGGAGTTCAAATCTCCCCGGGCACGCCAGGTGTTTTATATGTTGAAGTTAAAATTAGAAACTTTAAAGCACGAAAAAACCGTGCAAATAGAAGAAAAGCTTGATTGGAATTTCCTCGAATTGGAAGGTGAATCTTATCCTTACTCGGAACCGGTAAGGGTGAGAATTGAAGCGTCTTTTTTGCGAGGGAGAATTGGTGTGACTGGCTCAGTAGAAACAGTTGTGATTCACCCTTGTGATAGATGTTTGGAGCCTGTTTACTTGAAAATAAACGGCAAAATAGATGCACTTTACCTCCCAGAAGAGAAAAAAATCAAGCAAAAGCGTTTTGAAAAGAGCATTGAACTTACTGAACTGGACAATTCGTTCTTCTACAATCCCCAAGATGAGTTCATTGATCTTGAAGATAGGGTGATCGAGGCAATAGTTATCGAAATACCTATAAAAGTTTTGTGCAAAGAAGACTGTAAAGGATTGTGCCCGTATTGTGGTATAAATTTGAATGAGCATCCAGATCATGTGTGTGAGCATGGCTCTAAAAAGGCATCCCCTTTTGCAGTGCTGAAAGACAAGTTCAAAAACTAACATCAATTCAGAAAAACATACCGATAAAAGATAGCGGTTGTTGATTTGGAATTAGAAAATTCGAAGGGAGAGTTTATCAATGGCTGTACCTAAGAAAAAACCATCGAAGGCGAGAACCAGTCGACGAAGAGCAACTTACTACAAAGCCATAAAAGTAGCGACGGTTAAGTGCCCAAACTGTGGAGAGCCAATGCTTCCTCACCACGTTTGTTTGCATTGTGGTTATTACAACGGCAAACAAGTCTTAGAAGTGAAGGAGTGATCTTCTCCTTTGGCACGAATAGCACTCGACGCTTTTGGCAGTGATAACGCTCCCTACGAAGAGGCGAAGGGAGCGCTTTTGTTCGTAAAAAAAACTTCCCATACAATCGTTCTCGTGGGCGATAGAGAAGAGCTTGAACAGTTGATTCCGAAAGGAATAGAACGAATAGAAATTTTTCATGCTCCAAAAAGATTTGGTATGGCACAAAAGCCAACGGAAATATTGAAAATGAAGGATAGCTCGTTGGCAACTTGTGCAAGGGTGGTTAAAGATGGTGAAGCGGATGGATTTGTGAGTGCTGGCAACACCGGTGCCATTCTTGTCTGTGGGACTTTTGTAGTTGGAAGAACAAAAGGTATAGACCGCCCAGCCATCGCCACTACCATACCTTCCGCAATTGGTGGCACTGTTCTTATAGACTCTGGAGCCAATGTTACACTCAAACCTCAAAGTTATCCCCAACTTGCATCTATGGGGCTTGCTTACGCACACTCTGTTTTGAAACGAACAAAACCCAAATGTGGTCTTTTGAATGTTGGAACTGAGCCAGAAAAAGGGAACGATACGGTTAAAGAAGCCTACGCTCTTATCAAACAAAAAATTGGAGAGTCCTTTGTTGGAAATGTGGAAGGCAGAGATGTTTGCATGGGAAATGTCGATGTTGTGATATGTGATGGTTTCAGTGGAAACATCGTTTTGAAAACTTTAGAAGGTGTCGGATCGTTATTTTCAAAGAATTTGAAGGATTCTATAAAGAAATCGAACATTTTTCAAAAAATAGGTGCTCTTATGATGAAAGGTACTTTTGCATCTTTTAAAGAGGCTTTTGATTACAGAAAATACGGTGGGGCGTTCTTGCTCGGAGTGAATGGAGCAATTGTTAAGGCACATGGTTCTTCCGATTCATTGGCAATATACAACGCGCTTAGAGTTGCAGCAGAAGGTGTTGAAAACCATATACTGGACGAGATAAACGAGGGGATGTAAATGTGTGGGATATATGGATTCATTGGTGATGGAAAGGTAGAAGATCTTGTTAACGGACTGAAAAAGCTTGAATATAGAGGGTACGACTCGGCTGGTGTTGCTTTCACAAAGAACGACTCCCTCATCATTGAAAAACATACGGGTAAGGTAGATCAGCTACGTAACTTCCTTGGTTCAAATCTTAAAGAAAAGATATACGCTGGCGTTGCTCACACACGCTGGGCGACTCACGGAGTGCCAAATGATTTGAATGCGCACCCACAGACGGATTGTACACATAAAATAGCTGTTGTTCACAACGGAATCATTGAAAATTTTTCGAGTCTTCGTTCCCAACTTCAAATTGAAGGACACAAATTCATATCGCAAACAGACACAGAAGTGATAGCCCATCTCGTTGAGAAGTACTTCAACGGTGATCTTCTTGAAGCCGTTAGAAAAGCCACTTTAGATCTTGAAGGCACATACGCTATAGGCGTGCTTCATAGTGATGTAAAGGGTGAGATCGTCTTTGCACGTCGTAAGAGTCCATTGGTTGTGGCTTCAGATGGGAAGAGAAGTTTTTGCGCATCGGACGTTACGCCACTGATCTCTTCGAATAGAGATGTTGTGTTTTTGGAAGATGGACAGCTGGCGAGATTGACAGCGGGTGATTTTGAAATATTTGAATCTACCGCTAAGAGTGTGGATAAAAAGTTTCACCACATAAATTGGAATGAGAAAGATGCTGAAAAAGGTGGCTACAAACACTTCATGATAAAAGAAATTCACGAAGAGCCAAGAGTTATCTCCGATGCTTTATCAGGCAGAATATCTAACGAAAAGATCACGTTTGATGAATTGGAAGGCTGGGAAGAGTACTTAAAAGATCTGAATAAACTGAATGTAGTGGCATGTGGCACGAGTTACCACGCTGGATTGATTTTCAAATATTTTTTTGAAAGCCTCAGGCCTTTCAACATAGAAGTGGAAGTCTCATCCGAATACAGGTACAGAAATGTTTTTGTGGATGACAAGACACTCACGATAGCAATAAGCCAATCAGGTGAAACTGCTGATACGCTTGAAAGCGTAAGGTTGGTGAAATCTCTTGGAGGAAAGGTTTTGGCGATATCCAATGTTGTCGGATCTACTTTAACACGTGAAGCAGACAAAACGTTGTACATAAATGCCGGTCCGGAGATCAGCGTTGCCTCAACCAAGGCTTATATAGGGCAAATGGCAGTTTTATATTCGTTGGCCCTTTACATTGATTCCATAATGGATGGAAGCCATCCTGAAATTGTGAAATCACTGAGTGAACTCCCAAAAATCATGGACAATTTTATAATTTCCTCAAATGCTAAGATAAAAGAAGTGGCAAATAAATATGTTGGATATGCCAACTTCATGTACATAGGGAGAGGAATCAACTTTCCTTCGGCGCTTGAAGGAGCTTTGAAATTAAAGGAAATCAGTTACACGAATGCTGTGGGGTATCAAGCGGGAGAATTGAAGCATGGTCCAATAGCCTTACTCGATGAAAAATTCCCGGTTATGGCCATTGCCGTGAATGATAAACTCAAAGAGAAAATGATGTCGAATATCCTTGAAACCAAAGCGAGAAATGCCCACGTAGTTGCAGTTCTTACCAAGGGGGATTCAAAGATTTCGTCCATGGTGAATGACTCTGTGTACCTTCCAGAGCTTCCTTATTATTTGTATCCTTTTCTTGTTGGAACAGCATTTCAACTTTTTGCGTACCATGTGGCAGATGGCAGAGATTTGAATATTGACATGCCACGTAACCTCGCGAAAAGCGTAACTGTTGAGTAGGAGGTAATTGAGATTGAGTGTTTTGAAACGCGTGTGTAAGGAGCTATCGAAGGACGAAGATTGTCATCTCACAGTCTTGAAGATGACTCAAATGAGTTATATGACAGACTATTTTGTCATAGCAAGTGCCGATTCTACCATTCAGATGAAAGCCATGCGAGACAGAATCGTGGAAACTTTAAGAGCACTGCATCATCCTATAGTTTTTTACGATAAAAATACCGATCATGATTGGATGATCGTGGACGCAGAAGAAATAGTGATTCACATTTTCACCAAGAAAGCACGTGACTTTTACGATTTGGAATCACTGTGGTCTGACGCTGAGAGGGTTGATCCGGAGAAGGAGGATGAAGAGTAAATGTACGATCACAAAACGATAGATGAAAAGTGGCAAACCCGTTGGGAAGAATCGGGACTTTTTCATACTCCACAAAATTCCAAAAAACCGAAATACTATTCTTTGGTGATGTTCCCTTATCCATCAGGAAGTATACACGTTGGCCATGTTAAAAATTACACGATCGGAGATGTTGTAGCACGTTACAAGCGAATGAGAGGCTATAATGTACTCAATCCATTCGGATTCGACGCCTTTGGCCTTCCCGCTGAAAATGCTGCAATAGCTCATGGAAATATTCATCCGGAGGAATGGACAAAGAAAAATATAGAAATCATACGAAAGCAAATAAAAAAACTGGGATTCAGTTATGATTGGGAAAGGGAAGTCATAACTTGTGATGAGAATTACTACAAATGGACCCAATGGATCTTCTTAAAACTTTACGAAAATGGGCTTGCATATAAGAAATCCGGTGCCGTGAATTGGTGTCCACATTGTAAAACTGTTCTTGCAAACGAGCAGGTTGTAGACGGAAAGTGCGAAAGGTGTGGAACACCCGTTATAGTCAAGCAACTCGATCAGTGGTATCTTAAAATCACCAATTACGCAGAAGAATTAGACCGTTTCTTGAATAAATTAGGTGGCTGGCCAGAAAATGTGAAGATCATGCAAAGAAATTGGATAGGCAAAAGCGTTGGGGCTGAGGTGAACTTTAAAATCGCAGAAAGTGGAAAAGATTTGAAGATCTTCACAACTCGTCCAGACACATTGTGGGGAGTCACGTTCATGGCCATCGCACCTGAATCTCCCTTACTCGAGGAATTAACAGTCGAAAAGAAAAGAAAAGAAGTTGAAAAATTCCTTGCCAAGATAAAATCCGATAAAAACAGATTTGAAAGGTTCTCTGCCGACGCTCCAAAAGAAGGCATCTTCTTAGGAACACACGCCATAAATCCAGTTAACGGTGAAAGTGTTCCAATATATGTGGCAAATTATATACTCTACGAGTACGGAACTGGCGCCATCATGGCAGTTCCCGCTCATGATACACGTGATTACGCATTTGCGATCAAGTACTCACTTCCCATAAGAGGAGTGGTATCATCAAATGGATGCGAGCTTCCATATGATGGGGACGGCATCTTGAAAAATTCTGGACCATTCAGTGGCATGAAAAATAGAGAATCAATAGATAAGATCTTCGATTATCTTGAAGAAAACGGTATGGGGAAAAAGACCGTTAATTACAAATTAAGGGATTGGCTTATATCTAGGCAACGTTATTGGGGGGCACCCATTCCTGTGGTGTATTGTGAAAAATGTGGGATAGTTCCCGTGAAAGAAGAAGAACTCCCTGTAAAATTACCAAAAGACGTGAGATTTGATCCAACTGGCAAATCTCCTCTTGCAAGCAATGAAAATTTCTTACATACAACTTGTCCAAAATGTGGGGGACCAGCAATCAGAGAAAGCGACACAATGGACACATTTGTCGATTCATCATGGTATTACTTAAGGTACGTGAACCCTCACGATAGCAACGCTCCTTTCAAAAAAGCAGATGTTAATGAATGGCTGCCAGTTGATCAATACATAGGTGGCGTAGAACATGCCATTCTTCATCTTCTCTATTCAAGGTTTATAACAAAAGCACTAAGAGATGCAGGTGTGCTTTCTTTCGATGAACCGTTTGAAAATCTTTTCACCCAGGGAATGCTATACAAAGATGGGGCAAAGATGTCAAAGTCTAAGGGAAATGTCGTTTCACCAGATGATATGATCGAAAAATATGGTGCCGACACCTTACGACTTTACATTCTCTTCATGGGACCTCCAGAAAAGGACGCAGAATGGCAGGATAGTGGCCTTGAAGGTGTGGACAGATTTGTCACGAAAATGTGGAATCTCTTTGAGAGAATATTGCCACTTATTCGAGAACATAGAAGTACGCTTTTAAAAGAGGAGCTGAATGATGCCGAATATGAATTGCGTATGAAATTACACTTTATGATAAAAAAGATAACCCAGGACATAGAAGGTGCTTTTCGCTTCAACACAGTTATCAGTGGATTCATGGAGCTTGTCAATACATTTACAAATTACGTGAATTCAACTTCCGAAAGCAAAGTGAATCTGGATCTTCTTAATGAATTCGCGAATAAGTTTATTCCCGCTCTTTCACCGTTTGCTCCACATATAGCCGAGGAATTATGGGAACGTATGGGGGAAAAGCCTTTTGTGGCGAATGCGCTATGGCCCACATACGATGAGTCAGCACTCGTTGCAAGAAAGGCAAAGTTGGCCATTATGGTAAATGGCAAAATAAGGGCTCATATAAATATTGATCCCAGTTTACCTAATGAAGAGATCATCAAAGCCGCCCTTGGAAATGACAAAATAAAGGCGTTACTGAACGGAAAAGAACCGACTAAAACATTTGTCGTTAAGGGACGACTTGTAAACGTCGTGGTGAGGTGATGTGAATTGAATTCGAAAATCCCAGCTCCAGTTGCAAAGAGGTTGGCACTGTATCACAGATGTGTCATTACCCTGTTAAGTTCAGGAAAAGAAGTGGTGTCTTCAAATGAGCTTGGTGAAAGACTTTCCCTCAAATCCAGTCAAATAAGAAAAGATCTTTCTTACTTCGGTGGCTTTGGAAAGCGTGGTTCTGGCTACAATTTGAACTATTTGAAAGAATCGTTGGAAAACATACTTGGTATAAGTAGACCGTGGAATATTGGAATTGTTGGCGCTGGTAATATTGGAATGGCTCTTGCAAACTACGAAGGCCTTTTGAAAGACAATTACAAAATTACCGCACTTTTTGATAGAAACCCATCCAAAATTGGGAAATTTGTTGGTCCTAGAAGGGTACCAATTCTCCCCATTAAAGAAATGTGTTCGAAGATCGAAGAATTTTCCATAGAAATAGGCGTAATAGCCGTACCGGCAGAATATGCACAATCCATAGCCGACAGATTAATGGGATGTGATAATATCAAAGGCATCGTTAACTTCGCCCCAGTTAAAATATACGTGAAAAACGTGAAATTAGAAGATGTTGACATATCCATATCCTTTAAGGCTTTGACTTTCAAAATTTGGAGTGAACTTTTTGGAAAAGAGTGAAAAACTGATAAACAGGATTTTGGACGAACTTGGCGATAAGGCTGTTCCTAAATTGATCGATCTTCTTTTCGATGAAGATGCCAAAACGGCAGAATTGTCATCTGATATCTTAAAAAAACTGGATAGTTGCATGGAAATCAAGAGAGAGCTTGGCAAAAGAATTGTTTCTGGCGAAAACACCATAGGTATGTTTTATGCTGCCGATCTCTTAGGAGAAATGAAGTGCCAAAATTCCAAGGATACGCTTTACAAACTTCTTGGAATTGTGAAAGAAGAAAAGGAAGCAATGATAGTTTACAGTGCTCTTCTGAAGCTTGGAGAAAAGGAGGCTGAAAAATACCTTCTTTATGAGTTCGAAGAAGATCCATACATGAAAAAATCCTTACTCGATATCGCAATAGCGTTAGAACCTTCTGACAATCCAGAAGTCTTCAAATCTATTTTGAAGAAGTCAACAGAAATTGAAGAACTTATGGAAGTTTTGCAGTCCATGTGCAACAGAAATCCTTCCTTTTTTTATCTTCTGCCAAATGAATTAAGAGGAAGGTTCAGAGAGTGAATCGTTGGTAAAATTTCTTCGTGATAATGTAAAAGAATCCACTTAGAAGGAGCCTATGAAATGAAAAACATTTCTAAAAATTTCGCTTTGTATTTGAATGGGTTCAACGCGCTCTCACTTGGAGGGGCTGCCGTATTGAAAGAACTTCAAGAGCGCGGTATGATGCCGCAACGCATTTATGCGTGCGGAATAGGAGCACTCTTTGCTAACGATTACGCTGCAATAGATGGGAAATTTGAAGACAGAGTGTTGTATAGATTTGCTCACTTATCAAAGAGCTTCAGATTTTTTACGAATATTGGTGATTCTCTATTTTCAAAATTCGCAAGCACTTACAAACTCGCCACCACTGTAACCTCAAAAAAAGTTAAATCCATCGTAAAAGAAAAGATCATGGTTACAAGGTTAGAAAACACTTCAAAACCAAGAATGGACGTAAGATACTCGGCCGTTAACCTTTGCAACGCTTCAGAGGTGTTGATCTCTTCAAGAGAATGGAGAACTGGTCTGAGAGCCTCTATGTCGGTCGTGCCAGTCTTCATTCCAGCTGATTACAGAGGACAAAAACTCGTTTCAGCCACAATTGTAACAGGGGTTCCAGGATTTTCAACCCTTGAAAATGAAAAACTTACAAAGGTATTTGTTAACACCATGCCACATGTAAGAAAAAAGCTTCAAGAAAAAACATGGGAGATAATGCTGAGAGCTGACTATGCGAGAACTACCGCACTGATAAACACTTTCTCCAAAAAATTTGATGCGGTTTTAGACTTTTCTAAGTATGGAAACGACATTTCTGATTTCTCAGCCGATTCATGGACGTATGCCAAAAAAATTGCTCGCAAAAAAATCGATGAAGTTTTGACTACAATGTTGTAAATTGGAGACAAAATGGTAAAATATATGTATCCTAAAAGTGGAGGTGGGAAAGGTGAAAGGGAAGATTTTTAGGTTGGTTGTTCTGTTAATGATATTCACGCTTGTCGTTGGCATGGCAGCTCAAAAGATAACCCTTAACATGGTTCAAGTTTTCACAAGTCCTCAAAGAACCCAAATACTGCAAAATATAATCAACGAATTCGAAGCTTTACATCCAAACGTGCACATAAATCTCATTTCTCCTCCTTACGAAAGTGCTTACCAAAAAATCTACCTGATGTTGAGTACGAATCAACCCCTTGATGTAGTGGAGGTGGGAGACTGGTCGTTAGAAGGCGTGGTTCAACTTGGCAAAATGGAGAATTTGGAACCGTATATAGCCCAATGGGAAGGTGCTAAAGATCTAATCCCCGGCCTTTTAAATGCTGTAAGGGTAACAAACGGGAAAGCTTACATAATTCCAAACGGAGTATACGCCAAAACGCTCTTTTACAGACCAGATGTGCTTGCCAAATATGGCATAACCAAGGTTCCTCAAACCATGCAAGACTTGTATAATGATTGTGTAAAAATCACCAATCCTTCAAAAAATCAATATGGTTTTGATTTCAGGGGCACCGGCCTTCCCACAAATTTCATAGACATAATAACAACTTCGTACATTGACAACATAAATCCATCTAACATGTACAAACTCACAAATGGAAAACTGTGGTTCAAAGATCCACGTGCGTTAAAAGGATTGAATCTGTATTTGAATTTCTACAAAAACGCTGCACCGAGCGATGCCATAAATTGGGGATTTGATGAACAAGTCAACGCTTTTGTCTCAGGAACAACACCATTTTTGTTTCAAGATCCAGACACAACTGGCCTTCTGAATTCTCTTCTTAAAAAAGGACAATACAAAACGGCTCCATTACCCGTAGGACCTTCTGGAAAAGTTTACCCAAGTTACGGTTTTGGAGGATGGGGAATAACCAACTATTCAAAGCACAAAGATCTGGCGTGGGAATTCATCAAATTCTTCACAACACCAATGGTATCAGCTTATTTCTGTAAAGAGTACGGTGCTTTACCAGTCTTAAAATCGGTCTTTGAGAACGATTCGTACTTCAGCTCGGGAGTCTTTGAAGGATGGAAAGAAATGTTCGCTGATCCTCAAAAATACGTGTTTACTTCTTATCCATTGGCAAATAAAGGCTGGCCAAAATGGACAAAATTTCAACAAGATACCATGCAACAGGCATTGCTTGGAAGAATAAGTGTAGATGAGTTGACAACTAAGTGGAACAATTACTGGAAAAAAGCATTTGGAATGTGATGCAGAAAATTCAAAGGCGGTCATTAAGGGCCGCCTTTCTTGTTGGGAATGGTTGAGTTGCCTAAAGGTACCTTCAAATCTAACAAAAAACTAAAAAGATTTATCTTTTGGATGTTAATCCCCACTTTCTCAATGATCTTTGTGTTCACATACTATCCAACAATAGAAGGAATTTTCCTTGCTTTTGAAGATTACACGGTTTTTAACTTTCAAAACATCAGGTTTATTGGATTGGAAAATTTCAAGACCATATTTGAAGATATCAATTTTTCAATCGCAGTTTGGAATACCCTTTGGTGGATAATTTTTTCCGTAGCACTTCAACTTCTTTTAGGATTCGCTTTGGCTCTGCTTATGAGAAAACCTTTTAAAGGTCGTGGCTTGTATGCGGGCATAGTATTTTATCCTTGGGCGCTCTCCGGATTTGCACTGGGAATATTGTGGTCTTGGCTTTTGAATGGACAATTTGGCTTGATAAACGACCTGTTAATAAAAGCTCACATATTAAGCCATGGAATAAATTTTCTTTCAAATCCAAAATACGCATTCGCTTCTGTCATAGCCGTCAACGTATGGTATGGTATACCATTTTTTGCCATCATGATACTCGCTGCACTCCAATCCATTCCAAATTCGCTCTATGAAGCTGCAGAGATAGACGGAGCGGGAGTTGTGATGAAATTTATGAATGTAACACTTCCATATATCAAGCCAACTCTTGTGAGCACCATTCTTTTAAGGACCATATGGGTTATGAATTTCCCGGACATTATATATGGAATGACGGGCGGAGGCCCCGCAGGTACGACCAACATACTGGCAACCTACATGATAAACATTGTGTACTTCGAATCTGATTACAGCAAAGCCTCAGCTGTTGGTCTTATAATCATAAGCGTTTTGACGTTATACGCTTTAGCGTATCTGCATTTTACTTCTTCCTACGAATTAGGTGAATTGTGATGAAAAAACACAGAGTTGCAAAGTCTCTAAGATTTTTCTTTTTGTCACTTTATTTAATGGCCGCAGTTGTGCCTCTTTATTGGATATTCATTACCTCCATCAAGCCCCCAACTGAGGTTTATTCTTATCCACTTATATATTGGCCCAAACATGTTACTTTTGAAAGCTACAAATTCCTCTTCGCATTCGCCAATTTTGCAAGGTATTTCAAGAACAGTCTTTTTGTATCGATCATCGCGTCTTTCGTAGCCATGCTTTTCTCTACTTTCAGCGGGTACATCATGGCAAGATTCAACTTCAAGTTCAAAAAAACTTTGATCGTTACCCTCTTTTTTGCTCAAATGATACCCACATATCTCTTGATGATCCCACAGTACAGAATGTTTTCAGAAGTCGGGCTTATAGATAATTTGTGGGCATTGGTGATCGTTTACGTTAACGTTGCAGTATCTTTCAGCACGATTATGGCACGTGGCTTTTTTTCGAGGATTCCACGTTCTCTTGAAGAAGCAGCAATGATGGACGGAACATCGAGAATAGGAGCGATATTTAGAATAACGATACCGCTTTCTCTGCCTGGAATAGCCGCAATATTCAGTTTTTCCTTTGTTAACACTTGGAACGAATTGTTTACCGCCGTGTTATTCATAAATAGTAACGACAAAATGACAGTTCCGGTTGCACTTAATTCTTTCATTTCCAAAGCCGGCATTCAATGGAACGTCATGAGCGCGGGTCTTATCGTTGCGCTACTTCCAACTATTATCGTCTTTGCCTTTGCTCAAAAGTACATAGTTGCAGGTCTCACACAAGGTGCAGTTAAGGAGTAAATCCATTGTTGACACTTTTGGCCTTAAATGATACAATAAAGTAGATAAAAATAGTCCACTTTAAAAGGAGTGATGTGAAATGACATCTTACAAGAAAAGTACCAAACTGTCAGAAGTCATAAAGGATTATCCAGGTGTTACGGAGTATTTGGCCAAAAAGAACCCTAAATTTAAATTGTTCAAAAACACCATGATCGTCCAGCTAATGGCACCAAAAATGACGCTGAGTAAAATAGCAAAAAAACATAACATGACTTTTGAAGAGTTAACAAGCATGATCGATGAAGGCATACGAAGTGGTGAGATCGGAAGCGGAGAAGATTTTGAGAGGAACGTTGCCAACACAAATAACGTTAAAGAGCAGATCAAAACGCTGATGAAGGCCCTTTTTGATGAAGGAGAAGATGTAAAAGAAGTCAAAGAAAAATTCAAAGAGATAGTAAGTAAAGCGAACCCAATAATCATTGCCATTGCAGAATCCGAGCTCACGAAAGAAGGATACTCCATTCAAGATCTTATGAAAGCCTGCGATGTTCACTTGGAGCTTTTTAAAGATCAGTTGATGAATTCAAGAAGAAAAATATCTAAAGATCATCCATTGTGGAGATTTATAAAGGATCACGATGCCATGATGCTGTGGTTTGAACAAGGCTTGAGTACAGCGCGCGAAATGAAAAGCAGAAACGGTTACAATGATGCAAGAGATCTTATAAGAAGATTAAGTGCCATCATGAAAAACTTAAAAGCCTCCGAAAATCATGACATTCGTCAGGAAAACACGCTTTTCCCAGTTCTCGAAAAGTATGGTGTGGAAGAGCCACCTGCCATAATGTGGGATGAACATTCAAGAATGAAAGAAAAAAGAGGTAAAATAGAGAAGGTAGTTTCTGAAATACCATCGATGCCTTACGATGAGTTTGTAGATTATCTTCAAGGGGCTTTCACGTACTTGGTCGAGACTTTTGTGAAGCATACACAAAAAGAACAAGAGATCCTTTACAATGTAGCTTTAGACGTACTCAGCGAAGAAGATTGGAAAAACATTCAAAAAGAATCAGACAGATTGGGATATTTTGAGTTACCGAAGGAGGTTTTAGAAAGTGAATGAAAGCATAGACACCCAAAATCTATTTGAGGATTTAGATTCTGAAACGCTTTTGTACGTATTGGACAACATTCCAATGGATATAACTTTTGTAGATAAAGATGATGTTGTAACCTATTTCAATTTACCGATGGGAAGACAACATGCTTTTCCAAGAACAGAGCTGGATCTTGGAAGGAAGGTACAAAACTGCCACCCTCCAAAAAGTGTGCACGTTGTTCAGAAGATATTAGATGATTTTAGGGCAAAAAAAAGAAAGTCAGCAGATTTTTGGATAAATTTTCAGAAAAAACTTTTACACATTAGATACTTTCCCGTTTACGACAAGAATGGTGACTATTTCGGCGTTATTGAAGCCGTTCAAGATATAACGGAAATCAAGAAAATTGAGGGTGAAAGGCGACTGTTGGACGAAGAATAAACCGTACTTTCACTATTTGAATAACACATTAAATTTAGGAGATGATGTAAAAGATGAAGCTCATTGAGTTCTTTGGACCATCCAATTCTGGAAAAACAACGGCCATTTCCAAAGTAACCCAAATGCTGAGATCTCATGGTTACTCAGTTGTAACTGTTAAGAGTACCCATAGCGAATTGAGTTATGAAAAAGACTCCAAAGACAGTGTCAAATATCTTGAATCAGGCGCCTCACTTTCAGTCGCCATTGGGAGAAACGACACGATTCTACATTTTCCCAAGAAAATTAAACTCATTGAAATTTTAGATCATTTGAAGTACGATTTCATGATCGTTGAGGGAGAAACCGGTTTTCCAATGCCTAAGGTCTTGTTTCTAAAAAAAGATGAAGGTTTAGAAAGACTTGACGATCTCACCGTTGCCATCGTTGGAAAAGCTGACATCGACAATGTAAGGAAAATAGATCCTTTTGATTTTAAAGCGCTTTATGATTTAACGTTTTCAGCAGCTATGGAGCCTTTACCTGGTGATAACTGTGGTCATTGTGGAATGGACTGCAAAACCATGTTGGCAAAAATTCTTAAGGGTGAAAGAACTTTGGATAACTGTGTTAAACTCTCTAACAAGCGTGCAAAAGTTGAATTTGAGGGGAAAAGTGTGCCGATTTTACCTTTCATCTCTTCCATAATAACGGATGTAAACTCTGGAATAATTAAAAACTTGAAGGGAATGAATCGGAATGGACACGTTAAAATAGAATTCGATATGAAAGATTAAAGGAAAAACCGTGGACTTTTCATTGGCCATCTTAACAGGAGGAAAATCTTTAAGGTTTGGTACTGACAAGTGCACCTACAGACTTTACGGGAAATCTATGACACAATGGCTCATTGAGTCTATAGGTTGTATGTTTAAGGAGATATTATTTATAGGTCAAGATCCAGGATTGAAAATAGGTAGCGTTTTCCCCGATGTTCATCCAAACAAAGGACCTGTTGGTGGAGTTGAAAGTGCTTTGTTGAATTCCAAATCAGATCACATTTTTTTGGTAGCGTGTGATATGCCTTTTGTAATTCCAGAAGTTGTGAAAAGAGTGCTAAACAACACAGAGAAACACTCGATTGTATGCCCTGTGGTGAATGGGAAATGCCAAACCACTCATGCTGTGTATTCTAAATTCATTTTAGAGCTCGTTCAAACGGAGCTAAAAAGGGAAAAGTCTACTCTTACTCACATTGTTTTGAATTCCCCAAATGTGTTGTTGATGAATGAAAGCCGCTTTAAAGATATCAAGGGGTACAAAGAAAGCTTTAAAAATTTCAACTTGCTTGAAGAGCTGAACTCCCATCTTCTCTTCCATAAATGTATCAAAATGTAAAAGCATGAAGAAAATGGTCTTCCTTGTCTTAAATGCCAAGTGATATAATGAGATGAGGTGAGATGATGGAATTTGTAAGGTACATTCGCATATTTATTGGATTTCTTGGCTATATGCTTTATGCCCCATTCTTCACGCGTAAAGCCTCTAAACTTAAAGGTGAAGATAAAGAATCTTACATTTGCTTTCACGTTGGACAATGGGGAAAGCGCGCATTTGAATGGGCAAAAAGTGAAGTTATCCTTAAGGGAATGGAAAATCTTCCTAAGAGGGGACCTTACATAATAGTGGCCAATCACGTGAGTATGTTAGACATTTCTTTGATACAAGGATACATAAACCCACATACGGGATTCGTTGCAAAAAAAGAATTGGATCACTTCTTCACCGTCGGAAAATTTTTAAAAGTTCTTGGTGGTGAACTCATCGATCGAAACAGTCCAAGAGATGCTGTGAAAGCGGTTAATAACCTGATCAAAAAAATGAAAGAAGAAAAACAGGTTGTAGCCCTTTTCCCAGAAGGAACAAGAAGCACGGATGGAAAAGTACACGAATTCAAAGCGGGATCTATGAAAATCATTCTAAAATCAGAAGTTCCAGTCATTCCAATTGCCATAGTTGGAACAGATAGGTCAATGCCAAAAGGCACTTTTTACATACGTGCATCGAAAGTGATCGCCTCTGTGCTTCCAGCTATAGAACCTGAGAAATTAGATGGCGTGAAGACGCCGGAATTGGCAACGATGTTGCGAGACATAATAGCCAATGAAGTTGAAAGACTCAAAAGAGGTGAGAAGAGTGCTCAGAGAATTGAAAATCAAAGCCTTAATGCTTGATAAAAATCACAATACTCCAGTGGTCATACTTGGAATGGATAAGAGCCCTATGGTTCTTCCCATATGGATAGGATCGTGTGAAGCAATGGCACTTTCTTTGGAACTTGAAAAAACTGACTTTCCAAGACCGTTGACACACGATTTACTTGTGAACATAATAGAAGCACTCGATGCCCAGGTTTCAAAAGTTATCATAGACTCTCTGAAAGAGAACACCTATTACGCAAAACTGATCATCAAAGATCTCACTTATTCAGATTCAGAAGACGATCCGAATTCCATGATCGAGATAGACTGCCGCCCATCAGATGCCATCGTAGTTGCAGCAAAAAAACACGTTCCAATATACACGACCGACGAAATTATTCTTGAAGGGGGCATAAAACTTGAGGAAAGTCCCCAAAAAGAAGAGGAAGAAAAAGAATTCAAAGATTTTGTTGAAAACATGGATATAGACGACTTTAAAAATTACTTTCAGCGGGAAAGAAACAAAAAAAACAACGAAGACAAAGGCATAGACAATGGAGATTCTTGAAGAAGAATTAAAAAAATTTGTGACCTCACTTGACCTTTGTCCCACACTTGAGAAAGCGGCACTTTACACACTTGAGTTACCAGGCAAAAGATTGAGACCTACTTTTCTTATGGCAAGCGCTACGGATTTCAATGTAGATGAAAGAATGGCTATTAAGGGTGCAGTGTCCATAGAAATGATGCACGCAGCCTCTTTGATACACGATGATCTTCCAGCAATAGACAACGATAATTACAGACGTGGGAAACCATCTAATCATGTAATTTTTGGTGAGGATGCAGCTATAATGGCTGGAGATCTACTCTTCGCGAGAGCACTTGATGTTTGTAATGAATTAGGGAATTCATCACTCTCTAATGCCTTTTCAAGGACACTCGTGGAGCTTGTTGATGGAGAAATGCGCGATATAGCGATGTCAAAAACAATGAAAGAAACTGACGAGATCGTGAAAATGTACAAAAAAAAGACTGGGGCACTCTTCGCTTTTGCATTCTCCTTTGGACCGAGGTTGAAAGGGGAAAATGTTGAAAAATACGAGGAAGCAGGCTACGATTTCGGAGTAAGCTTTCAAATATTCGACGATATCGCTGATCTTAATTCAACTTTTGAAGAAATTGGTAAAACGCCTCACAAAGACGTTGAACAGCACAAATCCACACTTGTTCAAAGAATTGGAATTGAAGATTCAAAAAAATTCGCCGATACTCTTTATGGAGGAGTTTTGGAGAATTTGAAGGATTCTCCGAAACTCCTGTCAGAAATAAAAAACATTGAAAATATAGTGAGGCGCTGATGAAACTCCCAAAAATTTCCAAATTCGATTTATCGAAGGTGGGTTTTGCTGGTAAGTTTTTCAAAAACAAAAAAATCCTTATAGCCACTATTGTGATAATAGGGGTTGTTATAGGGATGTTTTTTTTGATTAGGCCACGCAAAAAAGCATCCCAACTTGTCCTTCAGGCAGAGGTTCAAGCAAGTGGGGGAGCATTGCAGAGAGGAGATTCCGTATCAATTTCGGCTATTTCTTCATCTACAACTGATTACACCGCTGCCGAAGTTGCATCAAGTTTTGTGGGACACCTCTACAAAGTTTCTTGGAAAAGTGGACTCAAGACAATGGCGCGTTCTCCCATATACGTGTGGCTTCCGATTCCCTCAAACTATTATTTTGGTGAAAACACCGCAAATGTTGAAAGTGTAGAAACAATCGACGGAATGCCTTACGTTCTCTATGGTAGCCAAATCAGAACAAAAAACAATTCCCATTATCTTGAGAGCATCATGTATTTCCCTGGTGTTGTGGGATTACATCTTGTTCAAGGTAATTCTACTTACGGTTTGAGACTTGTAAAAAAAGCAGGGGACAATTTCCCGAACCTCGTCATAGTTCCAGGTAGCAACATGAATTTCGCCGGAAATATCCCCGGCACAGGTCAAAACATATGGGCTCAGAATTTCCCAAACTACAATGTTTACGTTTTCTCCTATCCTTTAACATCGTCAAAATCCTTATCCACAACTGCAAAAATCATGGATTTTTTCAAAAAAAACGGTATGAACAGTTACACGGAATATACCGGAAAAACATTGGCGGATCTCCTCACAACCGTGAAGGGAGACACTTACGTGATCGCCCAGGGCATAGGAGGATTGGCAGCAAGATACGCTTTACAATCTCGAAAAGAACTCAAAAATGTAAAGAAAGTTGTGCTTTTTGATACGCCAAACGACGGCACAACTTTTGCATCGGCCTACATGTTGAGCAATTTGTACAACGCTGGAAATGATTTCCTAAGTCGGAAGTTGGCTGTTCCATTAAAAACGGCAAATTACATTTTAAGCATATCCAACTCATACCTGAGGCTGTTGAATTTTTTCGCCAAGGATCTTGAACCAGACTCATCTCTTATTTCGTATTTGAATTCAACTTCTCCGCCAACAGATACAGTTTTTATATCCATTACCGGAACAAAGCCAAATGTTTCAATAGAAAGTTCTAAAAAATTAGAAGAGTTTTTCCCACAATTTGTGAACGGTAAAGGAGATGGAGTGATTTCAGTAAAAAGTGCTTTGAGTTTTGGAGAAGCAAAATACAAATTCCCCTACTCGTTTTACGATATATTTGCGCACCAAGATGTGCAAAATTTCTTAAGAAATTTGTTAGAAGCGAAAGCATTGCCTAACCAAACGAACTTCACTTCTGACAAATTCAAGGAAACAAGGGCTTCAAGCTCTACGAGCGAACAGGCAACGCCAGTCAAAGTGATTCCAAAAAGTCGCAAATACCTTTCAAGCGGTGACTACTTCCTCAAAAAACCTTCAAAAGGGCAGTACTTTTCCGAAATTTACTACATTGACACACCAAAGGTATCAAAGATGATGGGAATTCCAAATGGAGTCTATCTTATTTCTAAGCATGATGTTTATTTCATGTCAATAGGCGGTTATCAACTAATCTACAAAGGAAATATATCTTTTTCAAACGCTTACGGAAATCATTTGTACCTTGTCACTGAAAAACACCAAGTACTCGAATTCAGTGGAAAGGTGTCAAAATTGAAGTGCAAAATTCCAAGAGGAGACTATCAATCCGTACTCGTAACAGACAAAGATATCTACGCTCTTGAAAACGAAGCAACTTCAACATCACTTGTCAATCTATCAAATAACAGCACACTTTTAAACGTACCTGGCAAAAATGCCATCATGCGTTTTTTCCCGTCCAAAAGACAACTTGTAATAGTCACAGATGAGTACGTAGCAGTATATAGCCTTGCAGAACACGTTGGAATTTTCTTTGAAAAGATCGATGAAGTTACAAAAAAAGTTGGATTCAAATCCGATCAGTCCATAAAGGTAAATTCTGTTTATGTGAATGAAAATCTTGTTTACCTCTTATCATCTAATTACGTTCTTATAGCTGTTGACATGAAAACACACGATGCTCAAATAATAGGCAATGGTGACATTGGAAATTTAAAATTGCTTTCTTACGAAAACGTACTCGTAGTTGTCGGAGAAAGAACTTTGAACTTCTATGATATGACAAACCGTGTAAGAGTGCCGATTTACCAAAAAACGCTTGAAACTTTGAGTGCTATAAATTGGGGCAATTCGATTCTTCTCCTTTGTAAAGAGGAAGGGAGATATGAAATTGAAAAATATGAAAAGATCAAGTAAAATTCTTGTTTTCCTCTTGTTGTTCTTAACTGTAAGCCTGCTTTTTGGGAAAAATGTGAATTTTTATTACATACAAGGCATTATGGCCTTTAACTCAGGCAATTACCCAAAAGCCGAAGAGTACCTTAAAACAGCACTTATGTTAGATCCTTCTCTTGAAAATAATTCAAATATCAAATACATGATCGGGTTGAGCGCATGGTACTCTGGTGACCTTGTTACAGCCAGAGCTTACCTTCCAGAAAATAACGTGTCCATCGTTGGTAGCTCAAACAAAGTTTCAAAACGTAATCTTGTTAACGAGATTGCACATTGGGAGAAAATAGGCATGCCTGTTGTTACAGATGAAAAAAATTTCCATAAGAAAAAAATTCCGTCTTGGATCGGTTGGTTGGCTTCTATGGGAATATTTTCCATCATAATGGGGGTATTTTGGTCTTACAAGCATTCCAAAAAAGAGAAAACCCATGAATTCCTTTCCTCTGAAAAAGAGGAAGGGCTCCCTTTTTCAGAAAAAGAAGAATTCCCAACCACTAATATTCCCCTTGATGAGGAAACCCCTTCAGATGTTCCGACGGATGATGAGATTAAGAAAAAACTTCAAACCCTTTTACAAGGAGATAAAGACACTCAAAATAAAAACACCGTGGTACTCAAAGAGCCCGAAAAAATTATAGAAGGAGTAGGAAGCGACGCTTCAGAAGAGGAACTCACAAATCTGACCCAAGCTGTTCAAGAGATTCTATCACAAAAACCAGAAAGCTCCCGCACGTAGTTTTCTTGCTTCTCAAACATTTTCTTTGCATCTGATTCGTTTGTTTCGTGGTCGTACCCTAACAGGTGCAATATTCCGTGCACACACACTCTCACAAGCTCCTCGCCAAACGGTACTTTGAAGTACTTGGCATTTTCTTTGACATACTGCGGACAGATGTATATTTCTCCAAGTAAATCTGATGAATTGTAACTGAATGAAAGAACGTCCGTTGGGCCATCGATATTTCTGTACTTGTTATATTCAGCAATTTTTTCAAGCTTTACAAACACGATGTTTATCATCGCTTTTTTTTGTTCTGAGGCAAGGATACGTTTGCAAATTTCTTGAACCACAGATACGTTTATAGGCATCTCCTGATCGTTGTAAACATTACATTTTTGCAACTCTTATCACCTTCTCAATTTCCTTAGAGTTTTTTGGATATTCTATTCGAGTTTTATACATGGACGATAGAATTTTTGAGAACTCTTCTACGATCCCATCTATATCTCTTAAAGTCAAGCCGGAATTATCGAGTTGTCTTTCGTTGTAGATTCCATTTACAACTTCTTCGATCATACTTCTAATTTTGGAAGGTGTTGGAGATTTCAAGGATCTCACCGCCGCTTCACATGAATCAGCCAACATTACTATTCCTGATTCTTTAGTGCGAGGTTTTGGACCAGGATACCTAAAATCATCAGGACTAACTTTCAGGTTTTCGGAAAGGGCTTTTTGATAGAAAAAAGAAACCATTCTTGTTCCGTGATGTTCTTTTATCATGTCTTCTACTAACAAAGGTAATCTGTAAGATTTCGAAAGCTCTTCTCCATATTTGACGTGCGAAGCGATTACGAGGTAATTCATCATTGGTGACATAGAATCATGTGGATTTGTCCCATGTTGATTCTCTGTAAAGAACTCCGGACGCTTTATCTTTCCAATGTCATGAAAATAAGGTCCAACTCTTGTCAAAACGTAATTGGCATTTATCTTCTGAGCAGCACTTTCACACATGTTAGACAAAACAACGCTATGGAAATAAGTTCCCGGGGCTTTTACAGATAGTCGCTTTACCAACGGATGACTCAAATTCCCAAGTTCTATTAGTCCAACATTCGAATATATTCTCGATATGTATTCGACATATGGCAAAATTCCAACCATCAATATCATGGATACAAATGGATTCAATCCTATTAAAACGAGATCTTTCAATTGAACTGAATAAGGGAAAAAGCCAACGCTTATACTCAACACCATCAAAATGGATATAATGGAGTTCCAAAGGGATGCTTTAGAAAAATCAAATCTCTTAATCAGCCCTTTGGTTAAAAAGATGCCTCCTATGGAGCCTATTGTGTAAATCGCAAAGAGTTCAAAACTTCCGTTGCCAACAATTGCAGCAACTGTTGACAAAGTAATGGCAGAAGCCATGGCACTTTCAGTGCCCATTAATGAAGCAATAAGAAGAACCCCAAAGAAAACAGGAAGTCCATACACCCCAAAGAACGTGTATCCTAAGGGGAAAAACAAAGTGGTGAGTAGTAGAACCAACGTGTAAGTCCAAAAGTACTCCTTATGTATCTTAAAGAGTTTTACATGTTCATTTATCCAGGAAAAGGTGACAGAATTCGCTGCCAATATAAGAATGTAAGAGCCTAACCAAAAAGGCTTTGGAGACACCGAAAACTCACTCTCGATCAATAAGAGAAATGGCACCATCAAATAATAAATGTAAACTCTTGTTTTTTCACTCAGAAGCTTTTTTTTCAGATTCAAAATCCTCATACGCCTTTACTATTCTTTTCACCAATGGATTTCTTACCACATCTTCCTTGGTAAGATAAATAAATTCTATCCCTCTTATACCGCTAAGGACTTTTTTTGATTGGACAAGTCCGGAATCTTCGCGGTTTTCGAGATCAATTTGAGTTACATCCCCTGTTATAACCACTTTCGATCCAAATCCCATTCTCGTCAAAAACATCTTCAATTGTCCTCTCGTTGTGTTTTGAGCTTCATCAAGGATTATAAAAGCGTTGTTCAACGTTCTTCCTCTCATGTAAGCAAGAGGTGCAACTTCAATTATTCCCTTTTCTCTGTAATAATTAAATCTTTCTGGGCTCATCATGTCGAATATGGAATCGTACAATGGCCTTAAATAGGGATCAACTTTTTCTAACATGTCACCTGGAAGAAAGCCCAGTTTTTCTCCAGCTTCAACCGCAGGCCTTGCCAATACTATCCGCTGTACTTCTCCCCTTCTAAGAGATTCGACAGCCATGGCAACAGCCAAATAAGTTTTACCGGTTCCTGCAGGTCCTATAGAAAATATAAGATCGTTTTTTTGCATTGCTTCTATGTAACGTTTTTGACCGGATGTTTTAGGAAAAATTCCCACACCCTCTATTTTAATTTTATGAGAAATCCTTTCTTCGGTGTCGAAAAGGTCTCTAACATCCACTGAACCTTCTTTCAAAACCCTTTCCGTCATCATTTTCAGGATCCTCTTGGCACGTTCAACGGATTCTTCTTTCCCCTTTAACCAAAGCTCATTATCGATCAGCTTCACATTGATGTTAAAATACTTTCTTATGGCTTTTAAATTAGAATCATACTCCCCAACAAAACCGACCAGATCCACCGGATTAGGTATTTTGAAACGCAAAATAGTTTCCAGCAAGGTTCACCTCCACAGTTTTTTCCTATATAAGTATAATACTTTATTTGATGCTTGACAAGAGGCGGTTGTATGTTATACAATACGAATCGAGCGCCAGCGTAGCTCAGTTGGTAGAGCAACTGATTTGTAATCAGTAGGTCGGGGGTTCGAGTCCCTTCGCTGGCTCCAAGGATGGAGAGGTGCCCGAGTGGCCAATGGGGGCGGACTGTAAATCCGCTGGCGGATTGCCTTCGGTGGTTCAAATCCACCCCTCTCCACCAGATTTTTCTAATGAGGTGGAAAAATGGCGAAGAACTCAAAGAATTTTGTGACGTTGGTATGTACGGAGTGCAAATCCAGAAACTATGTCATCCGCAAGGGAAAGCAATCAAGGGAAAAGCTTCAAATAAACAAGTACTGCCCCAAGTGCAAAAAGCACACCCTTCATAAAGAATCCAAGTAAATTTTACTTACCGTAGGCCCGTAGCTCAACTGGCAGAGCACCGGTCTCCAAAACCGGGTGTTGCAGGTTCAAGTCCTGCCGGGCCTGCCAGGTTAAGGGGTGAAATGATGGTTAATATGAAAAAGTTTTTTAACGAAGTGAAAAGTGAGACCAAAAAAACGACTTGGCCTTCTCGGGAGAAGCTCTTATCGGCAACGGGTATTGTACTGCTCATACTCGGAGTTACGGGTGTGTATTTTTGGCTCTTGGATATGGGATTTTCTACATTCACAAGATGGCTTTTGGCTGTTTTAGGTGTGAAGTAAAGTAATGAAGAAATCGTGGTACATAGTTCAGACTTACTCAGGCCTAGAACAAAGTGTTAAAGAATCCATAGAACAGAAAAGAGATCTTTTCAAACTCCACGACCTTATAGGGAGGGTCGTGGTTCCTGAAGAGAGGATTGTTGACGTTAAAGGAAAGAAAATAGAGAAATATCGAGTACCCTCTACGGCCAAATTGCATATCAGTTCAGGAGATACTGTGTCGAAGGGAGATCCTATTGCTGAGCTTGCTGAAGTGCATGTGAAGCATGAGGGAAAGATCGTTGAGCTCCGTAATACGAAAAAGCTCGTAATCGAATCGATAGATCGAAAAAACAGCAGGACTTATTACATTCCATCTTCTACCGGTGTGGAAAGCGGGATACGTCTCGGTTCAAGGCTACGAGAGGGAATGCCAATATCCAAAGACAAATCCGTATTCTGCGAGATAGATGGGAAGGTTGTTCAGAATGATCGCGTAAAGAAAATAGTGATAGAAAACGTAGATGGAAAAGAAGATGTTTACTTTGTCCATTTTGAAAGTTTTAACAAATTGATAAGGGTCAATCAAAATGCTAAATCAGGCACACTCTTGGCCGATAAGAAAGTGTTCTGTGCAACCACTGATGGTATAGTTGAGATAGACACATATGGCGCTTACAGAGAGATAAAAATTTCTAAAGTGACCTCCAGAAGGCTCTTCCCCGGCTACGTTTTTGTGGAAATGTTTATGACAGAGGAAACTTGGGAATTGATTAAAAATACAGAGCACGTTATTAATTTCGTTTCCAATGCCGGTCAACCTATTCCTGTAAAAAAAAGGGAAATAAATGCTATCCTCGGCCTTTCTTCTCAAGAAAAACGAGAGAAGATTGAAGAAGTTAAAGTTGAAATAAACATTCCAATCGGAGAACACGTCGAAATAAAAAGTGGACCTTTTGAGGGTTTTACAGGGGTTGTTCAGGAAGTAAAACCTGAAAAGAAAGAATTAACGGTAACGGTTACCATCTTTGGAAGAGAAACACCCGTGTTGCTGCATGTTTCAGAGGTGGAAAAAATTCAAAACTGAAAGACGTTTTTAATTTCAGTGGAAGGGAAGTATCATTCCCATTACATACCACAAGGAGGTTTAAATCATGGCAAAAGAAGTGATCAGACAGGTAAAGCTCCAAATTCCTGCCGGCAAGGCTACGCCAGCACCGCCTGTAGGTCCTGCATTAGGTCAACACGGTGTGAATATCATGGGTTTCTGCAAACAATTTAACGCTGCTACGGCAAAGCAAGCTGGTATGATAATACCAGTGGTCATAAGTATCTATAAAGATCGCTCTTTCACGTTCATCACAAAAACTCCACCTGCATCGACTCTAATACTTAAAGCCGCAGGCCTAAAAAAAGGCTCAGGAGAACCTAACAAAGTAAAAGTCGGGAAAATAACCAAGGCACAGCTTCTTGAAATTGCAAAGACAAAAATGGAAGATCTCAACGCTCGAGACTTAGAAGCTGCTTCACGTATTGTTGCTGGAACAGCAAGGAACATGGGCGTAGAGATAGTAGGATGAGGTGAAGAAAAATGCCAAAACGTTCGAAAAGATATACTGATCTCTTGAAGGACTACGATAAGAACAACTCCTATTCCATTGAAGAAGCTGTGAAGATCGTGAAGAATTTGTCCACGGCAAAGTTCAATGAAACGATAGAACTTTCGATAAAAACTGGTATAGATCCAAAGAAGAATGAACAGCAAATAAGAAATACCGTAACTCTTCCAAATGGAACTGGCAAAAAGATCAGAGTTTTGGTCTTTGCGGTAGGTCCAGAAGCAGAAGAGGCAAAAAATGCTGGTGCAGACTACGTTGGAGGAGAAGAGCTTGCAAAGAAGATCACAGGCGAAGGCTTCCTTGATTTCGATGTGGCAATTGCCAGTCCGGATACGATGAAATTTGTTGGAAGGCTTGGAAGAGTGCTTGGACCTCGTGGACTGATGCCTTCACCGAAATCCGGAACGGTTACAAAAGAAATAGGGAAAGCTGTTGAATCTTTCAAAGCTGGAAGAGTTGAAGTGAGAAATGACAAAACTGGGAACCTCCATCTTCCCGTTGGAAAGAAAAGTTTTACAGATGAAAAAATAGCGGAAAATATAAGTTCAGCATTAGAACAAATAAAGGCATTAAGACCACAAGGACTGAAGGGACGATTTATGCAAAAAGTTGTTATTGCCCCTACTATGGGTCCTGGTGTGAAGTTGGAATTCTCGAAATTTGAAAATTAAAAAACGTTTCGTACCAAAGACAGTGGGATTTTAAAGGTGATATACCTTCCCACCGAGGTGCGTGGATCGATTTAAGTTGGGAACGACTGACTTAGGTTTAAGATCAACGACCTCAAGGTGCGAGGCCGTTTTTCTTAAAGGAGGTGCCAAATGCTTAAAGAAAAAAAAGCCAAGATAATTGAAGAACTAAGCGACGCTTTATCGAAGAGTCCTCTTGCACTCCTTACTGATTACAAAGGAATGAGTGTTGAAGAGATCACCAAGCTCAGAGATGAGTTATACAAAGTAAACGCAAAATACAGGGTCGTTAAAAACACGTTGGTTAAATTGGCATTGGAGCGTGCTGAAATTCCTACAGATGAGCTTAACTCATCTCTTGAAGGGACTACGGCTGTGCTTTACACAGAGGAAGACGCTATCTTGGCTCTTAAAGCTCTTTACAATTTCATGAAAGAGACCAAGAAACCGATCGTCAAGTGTGGAATAATGGAGGGTAAATTCATCGATGCAGAACAAGCCAAAGAATTTTCCGCTCTTCCACCAAGAGAAATTCTTCTTGCTCAATTGGTTGGGCAAATGCAAGCTCCAATCTACGGTTTACATGCAGTTTTGTCAGGCACTTTGAGAAAATTACTTTATGCTCTTAACGCAATTAAAGAAAAAAAAGAATGACAATTATTCAGGAGGTGTGATAAAATGAATAAGGAAGAAATCATCAAAGCTATTGAGGAAATGACAGTCGCAGAATTGGCAGATTTGGTGAAAGAATTAGAGGATAAATTCGGAGTTAGTGCAGCAGCACCAGTTGCGGTAGCAGCAGCGCCAGTTGTTGGAGCAGCAGGTGGAGCAGCAGAAGCTGAGGAAAAATCATCCTTTAACGTTCTTCTAAAGGAGATAGGTGACAAGAAACTCCAAGTCATCAAGGTCGTTAAAGAAATTACCGGATTAGGGTTGAAAGAGGCAAAAGTTCTCGTTGACAAAGCTGGCTCGCCAGACTCCATAATCAAAAAAGACGCAAGCAAAGAAGATGCAGAACAAATTAAGGCGAAGCTCGAAGAAGCTGGCGCTACAGTGGAGTTGAAGTGAGGTAAGTTTAGCCTCTCATAATTCATCGCAGAATTGAAACGTAACCTCATCGGAATTGTAAACTTTCCGATGAGGTCGTTTTGCTTAAAAGTATTGATCCTTTGATTAAGGAATTTCTGATGAGGAGAGGTGGAAAAGTGCAAAAAAGGAATAGGATTTCCTATGGAAAGTTAAAAGATGCCATAGAAGTTCCAAATTTGATTTCTGTACAATTGGATTCATACAAAGAATTCATAGAACATGGCATAATAGAGGCTCTAAAGAAATTCTCCCCCATTGAATCTCGCCCACACAAAGCCGATGTAAAAAAGGGAAAAAAAGGCTTCAGACTTGAATTTGTGAAAGCCAGGCTTGGCGATGTCCGTTACACAGAGGAAGAGTGTCGTCTTAAGGATACAACCTTTAGCGCCCCTCTTTACATAACAGTGAGAATAAAAGACACACACTCAGGAGAGATCAAAGAAAATGAAGCACTCTTTGGTTATCTTCCCGTTATGACAGAGCGTGGTACATTTATAATAAACGGCGCTGAGCGTGTTGTTGTACACCAGCTTGTTAGATCCCCTGGGGTATACTTCGTGCGTGAATTTGAAGGTTCAGAAAGAACTCCTATATTCTATGCCCATTTTCTTCCAGAAAGGGGAGCATGGCTTGAAATACTCCTCAACATGAAGAAGAAAATGCTCCAAGCGAGAATAGACAGAAAAAAGAAAGTAAAACTTCCACTCATGCTTAAAATATTTGGATACACAAAACCACTTGATATTCTGAATTTGTACCCTTTAACTATTGCTGTGGATGAAGATGAACTAGCGGTTCACATAGGTTCAATAATACTCGAAGACGTTATAGCAGAGGGTGGGGAAGTTATTCATGCTGGTGAAAAGATATCTGAAGAATCAATATCGAAAATACTTTCAAGCGGTATAAAGGAACTGAAAATAGCTCACCCATACATGCAAAAAACCATTGAGAATCTTGATGAAACCGAAAGTAATATGGAAGCAGACGATGCTTATATAGCTTTGTTCAGAAAGCTGAGACCTGGTGAAATACCAAGAATAAACGTCGCCAAAAATTACTTTAACAGTCTTTACTTCGATCCCGAGCGTTATGATCTCACAGAAATAGGCAGGACAAAGATAAACGCAAAATTGAAACTAAACGTGGAATCACGTGTTTTGACTAAAGAAGACATCATGGTTGCCATAAAATATCTCTTGGATATAGATCAGCACGAAGAAAGGCTTGATACCAAAGATCATCTTGGAAATAAGAGGGTTCGAACTGTTGGTGAATTGATGAAAATTGAATTTGAACGGGGATTTTCAAGGGTTCAGAAGATGATAGAAGACAAATTGAACATGTACAATTCTCTTGACAAGATAAACGTTCAGAGTCTTATAAATGTCCGAGCAGTTATGGCAACGCTTCATCAATTTTTTGCATCTAGCCAGCTCTCACAGTTTATGGACCAAGTTAATCCTCTTTCTGAAATAACTCACAAAAGAAGGATATCTGCACTTGGGCCTGGAGGTCTTAGAAGGGAAAGGGCTAGATTTGAAGTTAGAGACGTTCATCATTCTCATTACGGTAGAATGTGTCCCATTGAAACACCAGAAGGCGCGAACATAGGGTTAATAACTTCACTTGCCACTTACGCCAAAATAGACAAATACGGCTTTTTAAGAACTCCATACAGAAAAGTTGTGAACGGCAAAGTTACAGATCAAATTGACTATCTTATGGCAGATGAGGAAGAGAATTTTAACATTGCTCCTGTGAACGTTAAATTGAGCCCAGATGGCATGCTTGAAGACGAAAGAGTCACTGTCAGATACATGGAAAGCTACAAGTACGTGAACAGAGACCAAGTTAACTACATAGACGTTTCACCTAAGCAGTTAATAGGCGTTTCCGCTGCTTTGATACCATTCATTGAAAATGATGATGCCAATCGTGCCTTAATGGGATCAAACATGCAACGACAAGGCGTTCCTTTGATCAATCCACAAGCTCCCTTAGTTGGAACTGGTATGGAAAAATATGTGGCTAGAGATTCAGGTTCAATAGTTATAGCGAGAAATTCAGGCGTGGTCAAGAAAGTGTCTGCCACAGAGATAATCATTAAAAGGGACGATGACAAAGGGAACGATGTGTACAACCTTATAAAATACATGCGCACCAACCAGGACACGATGATGAGTCAGAGACCAACAGTTGACGTAGGCGATAGGATAAAAGCTGGCGATTGCGTAGCAGATGGCCCTGCAACGGACATGGGTGAATTGGCACTTGGAAGAAATGTGATGGTGGCCTTTATGTCTTGGGAAGGATACAATTTCGAAGATGCCATCGCCGTCAATCAAGAACTCATAGAACAGGATGCTTTTACCTCTGTGCATATAGAAGTTTACGAAACGTATGCTAGAGAGACACGCCTTGGCCCCGAAGAAATAACAGCTGACATTCCAAATGTCTCCAAGGAACTCCTAAAGAATTTGGATGAAAACGGAATAGTTAGAGTTGGAGCTATGGTTCATCCCAAAGACATCCTTGTTGGTAAGGTTACCCCCAAAGGGGATAGTGAGCTTACCGCTGAAGAAAAAATAATGAGATCGATATTCGGTGAACGTGGAAGAGATGTAAAAGACACGTCTTTGAAAGTTCCTCATGGTGTTGACGGTAGAGTCATAGGAGTGCATGTTTTTGAAAAAGGTGACATATCAGAGCTTGATTCAAGTGTTAACAAAATGGTTAAAGTGTACGTGGCTACGCGGAAACCTCTTTCAGTTGGAGATAAAGTCGCAGGTCGTCATGGGAACAAAGGATGCATTTCCAGAATAGTTGCGAAAGAGGACATGCCCTTCCTTCCTGATGGCGCACCAGTCGATATGGTGTTAAGTCCACTTGGAGTTCCTTCTAGAATGAACATAGGGCAGGTGCTTGAAACCCAACTTGGTTGGCTTGCAAAATTGAGAGGAAATTACGTTGCAACTCCTGTTTTTGATGGTGCCGGTGAAGGAGATATATTCCAGCCACTCTATGAAGAGAGGAAGAAATATGGTCTTACAGAGGGGGACAATGAAAAACACCCAACTGGTAAAGTTACGTTGAGAGACGGCCGAACTGGTGAAACTTTTGATAGCCCAGTTGTTGTCGGCATCATGTACGTGATGAGGCTCATCCATATTGCTCAAGATAAGATACATGCCAGATCTGTTGGACCATACTCTTTAATACACCAACAACCACTTGGGGGAAAGGCACAATTTGGTGGTCAGAGGTTTGGCGAAATGGAAGTTTGGGCTCTTGAAGCCCACGGTGCGGCACACATGCTTCAAGAGATGCTCACGATAAAATCTGACGATGTAGAGGGAAGGAATGAGGCTTACAAGGCGATAATGCGAGGCAAAAATATTCCTCTTCCCAATTTACCTGAGAGTTTTAAGGTTTTGGTAAAAGAACTTGAAGGCATTGCACTCGATATCAGAGTGTACGATGAAAATGGTAATGAAATTGATTTGGATCATTGACCTTAAAGGAGGGGTAAGATGCTAGAGAGTAACCCCAAATTTTTGAAACTCCCCACGACCAAGATTGGGAGCGTGAAAATAAGTCTTGCTTCACCGGAACTTATAAGAAGTTGGTCAAGCGGTGAAGTTAAGAAACCAGAGACCATAAACTACAGAACCTTCAAGCCTGAAAAAGATGGCTTGTTTTGTGAGAGAATATTCGGGCCCGTAAAAGACTACGAGTGTGCCTGCGGGAGGTACAAAGGAAAGAAATACGAGGGAACCGTATGCGAGCGTTGTGGTGTTAGGGTGGAGTCAAAAACTGCCAGACGCAGAAGAATGGGCCATATAGAATTGGCTGTCCCCGTTGTTCATATTTGGTACCTCAAAAATATACCGAACTACATCTCCGTACTTTTGGACATTTCTCCGAGGGATTTGGAACAGATCGTGTACTTCGGATCACGTAGAACAGTCGAAACAGCTTACATGATCACGGATCCAAAGAAAACACATTTCGACACTGGAGACAAACTTTACGGCACGGAGTACAACATCTACAAATCCAAGTGGGATTTCGATGTTGAAAATGCTGTGAGGATCAGAAATCCTCAAGGGCCTCTCACATCGGATATCGACGGTGTTGTATCGATAAGAGAAGAAACGACCAACACGGATAGAATCATCACGTGGGTTACCGTTTCACAAAAAGTTGACAACTCCCAGCTGAGAAAAGCCGAATTTCCTGTGTATAGAGGCATGAAACTGGCTGTCAAAGACGGTGATGCCGTCAAAGTTGGCGACATGATAGCAGATGAGCTAGATCGCGGTGCTTTCAAAGCCCCCTTTGATGGGACGGCCGAAGTGGACGAGATCACTTCTACTGTGAAGGTGATACCACTTCCAACATCCAAAGATCAACCTGTAACGTACACAGTACCGTATGGGGCAAAGGTTAAAGTTTCAAACGGTGCAAAGATAAAAAAAGGTCAAGAACTCGTCACATCAGTCCACATAAGTGCTATCCACTCTGACACGGATGGGGTCGTTAAATTCTCAAAAAATCTTTCAATAGTTCAACGTGAAGATGGGAACTTTCACGCCAATTCTACGGCAAAAGTATACGTTGAAGAACCCTCATTTGAGAGTGGACAAAGCAGAGAGTATCCAGTATTCGAAGGCATAACTCCTTACGTTGAGGATGGTCAAGAGATAAAAGCTGGAGATTACATAGCCGATAGGTTCGTGTACGAAGATGAAGATCTCTCCATGAGCGAATTGAATATCTTTGAAAAGTACTATCCTGGAAAATTCGACAAAGAATTCGAGTTTGAAAACGACAGAACTGTCGTCATGGTAACATCCATCGATCCAGATGTATCAGTTGAGATAGGCAAAAAAGTTGGAGATGTTATTCTCGACAACGAGTATGAATCGTACAAGGACATCTACATGGACAAAATTGAAGCAGATGTCGGTGCATCGGCCGTCAAAAAATTGCTTGAAGCTATAGAATTGCCTGAACTGGAAAACAAGCTTGAAGTGGAATTGCAAAACCTTTCTTCCACGGCTTCAAACAAAAAAATGAAAATTCTCAAGCGTTTGCACATAGTTAGAAGCTTCATAAAAAGCAACCAAAGGCCTGAATGGATGATCCTCGAAGTGATTCCCGTAATTCCGCCAGATTTGAGGCCTATGATTCAGATAGACGGCGGAAGGTTTGCGACAACGGATTTGAACGACCTTTACAGAAGGGTTATAAACAGAAACAATCGATTGAAGAAACTTCTCGATCTCAACGCTCCAGATATAATAATAAGAAACGAAAAACGTATGCTTCAAGAAGCCGTCGACTCTTTGATTGCAAATGGCAAAAGAGGAAAATCAGTCACAGACAAATCTGGAAGACCCTTGAAATCGCTGACGGATCTCATGAAGGGAAAACGTGGAAGATTTAGAAGAAATCTACTTGGAAAACGTGTGGATTATTCCGGCCGTGCAGTTATCGTCGTCGGTCCTGAATTAAGGATAGATCAATGCGGAATTCCTAAGAAAATGGCAATGGAATTGTTCAAACCATTCGTTCTTCAAAAATTAGTCAAAAACGAACCTGACAAATCGGCCAGGAAATTAGGCAGAATGCTTATAGAAAGAGAAGTCCCTGAAGCTTGGGAAGTTCTTGAAGAGGTCATAAAAGGTCATCCAGTTCTTTTGAATCGTGCCCCCACTCTTCACAGAATAAGCATTCAGGCTTTTGAGCCTAAACTCATAGAAGGAAACGCGATACAACTTCATCCTCTCGTTTGTCCGCCATTCAACGCGGACTTCGATGGTGACCAGATGGCGGTTCATCTTCCTCTCTCGGCGGCGGCACAGGCCGAGGCGAAGTTTCTCATGTTGTCAAAATACAACATAATAAGCCCTGCCCATGGCCAACCTTTGTCAATGCCTGGGAAAGACATAATCTTGGGAATGTATTATTTAACGATGATGAATGACAGTGTGGAAAAACCCAAGACGATCTTCTCATCGGCAGAAGAAGCAGTTATGGCATACTATCACCATTACATAACATTGCACACACCAATAGACATTTTGTTGAAATTCAACGATGGAGAGAAACTGATTAAGAACACAACTGTGGGACGAGTCATATTCAACGAAGAATTGCGTGAAGAATTGCGTGATTATTCTAAAACATACGATAAGAAAGCTATAAAGAATCTCGTATCTCGGACGTTTAATTTGTTCGATATAGATGAAACCGCAAGAGTGTTAGATCATATCAAGGATTACGGTTTTAAATACGCCACTGTGTCGGGAGTGACAATATCCGTTAGAGACATGCTCATATCTCCTAAGAAAACGAAGATAATAGAAGAATCCCAAAAAAAGATTGACTTTGTAGAAGAGGCGTTTGCAGGTGGCATGATAACCGCTCAGGAAAGATACAGTCAAGTGATAAAGATTTGGGAAGAAGCCACCAAAGATGTGCAGAACGTTACATATGAAGAACTTTCCAAAGATCTCTTCAATCCGGTATTCATGATGGTCAGATCTGGAGCTCGTGGAAGTGTTGATCAGATAAAACAGATAGCAGGAATGCGTGGGCTAATGGCTGATCCTTCAGGAAAAACCATCGAAGTTCCCATACTCTCCAACTTCCGCGAAGGGTTGAACGTCATGGAGTACTTTATATCCACCCATGGTGCAAGAAAAGGATCGGCGGACACCGCTTTGAGGACATCTAATTCTGGATACCTTACCAGAAGGCTTGTCGATGTTGCTCAGTCAGTTACGATCACAGAAACTGACTGTGGAACAACCAACGGGGTAGAATTGAAAACCCTTAGAGACGACGACGTGATCATAGAAAAATTGGAAGATTCGTTGTTTGGAAGAGTTCTTGCAGATGACATAATAAATCCAAAAACCAAAGAGGTCATGTACTCGCGAGACACTTTAATGGAAGAAGACGATGCCCACAAAGTTACAAGCACCATTGAAGAAGTGGAAGTTCACAAAAAAGAAACCATAAAAATAGACGAAATTCCCAACATGAAAGATTACGCTGAACTTTCGAAAGTTTTTTATGATGACGATAATGGCACGATATCTGGGGTCGCGAACAAAGTGCTTTTCAAAAAAGGTGAGCCTTTGCAAAACGCATACAGAAGCCTAAAAAAACTCGATACAGACGAAGTAGAAGTTGAAGTGTATCCTTGTGTTGGAGGCGTGACAATTGCACCGGTACTTTCCAAGAACGGAAAGCACGAGATAACAACATACGAAGAAAGAGTAACACCAGAAATAGCAAAGAGGTTTGTGAAAGAAAAAATAGACACAGTCACCCTTAGACCATACATAAAGATAAGATCTCCAATGACTTGCGATTCCAAAAACGGAATATGCGCCAAGTGTTATGGTATGGATCTTTCCAATCACAGAATTGTACACGTTGGGGAAGCTGTTGGAGTCGTCGCAGCTCAATCAATAGGTGAACCTGGCACACAGTTGACAATGAGGACGTTCCACACAGGTGGAATTGCGACTACCGGCGATATAACTCAGGGTTTGCCAAGAGCTGAAGAACTTTTTGAAGCACGAAAGAAATTGAAGGAAGTAACTGGAATATTCAGTGAGGTGTCTGGACGTGTAAAACAGATAAACACCGAAGAAGGAAAACAAAAAATATACATAGAAGACGATGAAGGCATGCTGTACGATTACACCGTTCCTAAAAAGACTCAAATTAAGGTGAGAGAAGGCCAAAGGGTGTTGGCCGGCACGCCGCTGACTAATGGCGCGATAAGGCCGAGAGATCTACTGGAAAAAATAAGCTCCAATACGGCTTTCAGATATCTCTTACGTGAAGTGAAAAGAGTCTACGCTGAACAAGGTGTTGATATCCATGACAAGCACATGGAAATCATTATCCGTCAGATGTTCAACAAGGTTGAAGTTACGGATGGTGGAGACACAGACATTTTCCCAGGAACCCTTTTAACGATCGGAGAAGCTAAAAGGGTAAACGAAGAAATATACCATGAAAACATGAAGATAGAAGAGAATCGTTCAAAAATTCTTGGAAAAGAAATCGCATACCACGTTGTAATAGATGAAGATGGAAAAGAAAGAGAAATAGCAAAAGTCGGACAAAAAATAGACGAAGAACTTTTAGACAAGATGATCACGATTGGAGTAAAAGGCGTTTACATAAAGGAAGGCGATAGGCAAAGCAGATACGATATAAATCCAAAAAAGGGATTGGAATACAAACAAAAGCTGCTGAGAATCACAAAAGCATCTCTTCACAGAGAAGGGTTTTTGAGTGCCGCTTCATTCCAACAAACTCCACAAGTTTTGGCAGAAGCTGCCGTTGAAGGTCGTCATGACTATCTGAAAGGTCTAAAGGAAAACGTCATAATAGGACAGTTGATACCGTCCGGAACAGGAATTTCGGTTTACAACAACATTCAAATAGAGTCTCACGCATCCTTGAAAGAAGAAACTGGAGAAAAAAAGGCTCAATCTTAGAATTCAAAAACGGTGTACGAAAATTTAAGCGGGGCGAAAACCCCGCTTTTTCATTTTAGTTTGAAAGAAGCAAGAAATGTTGCGGATAAGCCAACAGTTGCTATAACAAACACATTCACAAATCCAAAATCTTTTAACAAAAATCCCCCAAGCATTGGGAAAAGTGCCCCTATAAATCCAAAAGTACCACTTATTCCAACGTACATAACCCGCTCCTTGTCAGGTGCTATTTCTATCAAATATGCGTCCATGAAAATTCCTCTTGCACTGATCGTTGAGCCTATTACGAAGAAAAGAACGTAATACCATATTAAAGATGGCAAAAATGGAGTTGAAATTGTGGAAAGAATTGCAAGGAATATACCCGTTTTGGCAATTGCCACGTTTCCAAAATGTTTTGAAATAACTCCCCAAAGCAAATTCGAAATTACCATGCCTGAAACCTGGAAAATAACTATGTTCCCCACCACATTCCCAAATCTATGGATAGTATAGACTGCAAAAAAAGGCAACGCCATGAAATAGAATCCTCCTAATACCTGAACAACAACATACCAAAGCAACCTTTTGTCTCTAAGAAAAACTGGTATGGATTTGATCATGTCCCAAGTTTTAGAATGGGGGGTTATTTCACTCTCTGGTTCTTTTAAAAAGAAGAACATGACTATTGCAACTGAGATAGCCACTGATGCCGTAAGAAAAAGGGTCCCGTAATTGTGTGGAAATGCAGATGAACCAAGAAGATACTTTACAACAAATCCTGCTGCAAAGGAGAATATTCCAGCAACTGCCTGCCTTACGGGGAAAAAATAATACCTCTTATCCTTTGAAACGGTTTTACCGAGTAAATCCACATATGCTATGCCCGCAAAAGAGCCTGTTGTCGCAAAAAGAGTAACAGCTGTCAAAATTAAAATGATTCCCCACTCTGCCAAATTCGAAATATAAAAAGTCGTCAACGCCAAAAGAAAAATGGCAAATGCCCTGGTTAAAATACCCCCCATTAAGTAAGGTTTCTTGAATTTCTTTGTCTTCAAGAAATTGGCAAAGAAAAGTTGGGTTATACTTGGTAGCCCCAGTAAAATGGATGAAACCACTCCAATTAAAAATGAAGAATGATAAAGGTGCTCAAGATAAGCAGGTATTACAGTGTTTACGTTGATCATGGTAGAGGCTAAAGAAAGAAACGCCATATGCCACCAAAAAGCAAAAGCAGCCAACTTGAATACTCCTTTCATACTCATCTTTTGTACGTACAGCGTATAATAACACGATATGCGATTTTTCCCCATAAAATATCAATTTGAAATTCTCATTTATTTTAACAGGTATTGTGCATGAAGATAACGAATTCAATTTATTTGAAAAGATCTTTGAAAACGATATAAGCATGAATGGCTTAGGAACCAATTCTTCCGCTTTACAAGCGGATGGTGTAATTTTTTCGAAGTGCTGTCAGAACTGAATCGCTCTTCTTATTTTACGATTCAAAATGTGTGGCACACTCAGACACTCGTCCCTGAGTGCTTCGCTCTTTCAGCACGTCCGTGTGCTTGGCTCATGATAGAGTCCTTGACCTTAACGTCATTGCGGGCTTGACCCGCAATCTCTTAAGTACAGGATCCTGAATTAAATTCAGGATGACCGCTATGGAAAAGCTCATAGGCTTTGACGAACACTTTAATGGAAGTTGAAAAACATTTATTCAATCGTGGCTTTTTGCGCTTTGATTAACTTCTTGAAATTGACGCACATCAAAAGTTATTCTAACTTTTATTCGTCAAATGATCTGCAGTTCAAATCCGGTGATGACATTGACTTGTGGAAACTTCTACAGCACAGCGAAGATAGATCAGTTACCGTTTAGCCTCTAAAGCCAGGCAAATATACATAAGGTAAATCAGCTTGGCTAGATGTTATAATATTCACATATACACACAAAAAGGAGGCTTGATTTTTATGATTTACGATCTTTTCGTTGTTGGAGGAGGACCAGCGGGATACGTAGCCGCGATAAGAGCTTCTCAGTTGGGAATGAAAGTTGCCATTGCTGAAGAAAAATTCTGGGGAGGAACATGCACAAATGTTGGATGTATCCCAACTAAAGCGTGGCTTGCCTCTTCTGAACTTTTTGACGGAATAAAGAGAGCAAAAAAATTCGGAATAAGTGTCGAAAACCCAACAATAGATATGAAAAAGGTTAGTGCAAGAACAAATCGAGTGGTACTTAGAAGCAGAAAGGGAATAGAATTCTTGCTCAAGAAAAATTCCATTGACTTTTTCGATTCACATGCCACCATTGAGAGCGTCCACAAAGCAAAAGTTGGCGATAAAGAGGTGGAATTCAAAAACTTGCTTCTCTCTCAAGGATCTCACCCGATAAAATTTCCACCTTTCAACGTTGAAGGAATACTGACGAGTGATGAGATATTTTCAATTGACGAAATCCCTCAAAGGTTGCTGATCGTCGGAGGAGGAGTCATAGGGCTAGAGATGGCCACGTTCTTCTCGGCATTCGATTGTAAAGTTACGATCGTGGAGATAATGAATCACATACTTCCAAATATGGATACAGATGTGGCAGAAACGTTGACAAATGTGCTAAAAAAGCGTGGCGTAGATGTTCACGTTAAGACCAAGACCATATCTGTCGATAAAAAAGACGATGGGTATCAAGTTGTTTTTGAAGGTGAAGAACGCTTTGAAGAGAAGTTCGATAAAATTCTCTTGAGCGTTGGAAGAAAGTCCAACGTTCTTGACGATGTTAAAAATCTTGGGGTGAATTTAGATAAAAGAGGCAATGTAATAACTGATGAACACATGCATACGAATATCGAAAACATCTACGCCGCTGGAGATGTAAATGGAAAATACATGTTGGCACACGTGGCGTCTAAGGAAGGAATAGTAGCAGTCACGAACATGGTTGGAGAAGAAGATAAGATCAACTACACTGCTATTCCAAGTGTTGTTTTTACAACCCCAGAAATAGCCACAACAGGTGAAAGTGAAGATGAACTTAAGCAAAAAGATATCGACTACGTAAAAGGCTTCTTTCCAATGAGTGCGTTGGGGCGTGCAAGGACTCTTGAAACTAACGAAGGTTTTGCGAAGATTCTTGCAGATAAAAAAGGTAAAATTTTAGGTCTCACCGTTGTTGGTCCCATGGCCACCGAAGTGTTAATGGAGGGAGTTATAGCCGTTCAAAATGGTTTCAGTATAGAAAAACTCCTTGAACATATTCATCCACATCCAACTATCTCGGAAATAGTAATGCAATGTGCTGAAGATGCAACTGGTATGCCTATTGATGAATGAAAAGTTAAATTAAAAGCAGGGGCACTGCCCCTGCTTTTCTTTAAAAAATCATGATTATCGTTTAATCTCACGATTCATTTTGCCTTGAAGACTTCATTCACCCATTTCTTCAGTTTTTCAATTTCCATATTCCCAGCAAAGACCATTCCAATTCCGTTTTGCTCAAACGCGAACGACGAATACCCCTTCGATTTGAACTGCGCAACAAGGTTCGTAGTTGAAACATTGGCACCTCCTTTAAATACGTAAGCCACCACACTTCCAACTTTCTCAGCTCTTCCAGAAACAATTGCAATTGAAATCCCGTTAATAGAAAGTGATGCGATGTTAACGTTGTCAAGATGGTAAACCAACTTCCAAACTTCCACTTCCATTGGGCTAGGAGGCTTGTTAACAATTTTAAATTTAGCAACTACCGCCTTGAAATACTTTAAAGGAACAACTCTTACTTTATCGTAAGTCATAATTATTTGAGATGAACGACGCTTTATTTTTAAATACACCAAGATCATCGATGGTGCCAGAAGCATCGCAGTATAAGTGGCATCTTTACTGTTCACGACTATTTTGTAAGACTCTTTACCGTTATAAGTGGATGTTGATACCATTGCTGGCGTAGAAGAAAGGGTTTTAATGAACATTTTCTCAGAATCAATTATAGTCGCTGGAGACGTTTTCATCTCATTTCCGAAGACTATGTAAGTTTTTCCTTCAAGATAAGCCCACTCAAAAAAATCTGGTGCCACGACTTTAACTATCTCGTTGTATCCGTTTCTTAAAACATTTTCATATCTGAGACGCGTTGTTTCCCCCTTTTCCTCAACAATTACTCTGTGTCCTTCTATGACTTGAGACGCATATGAGGAAATAAATTCATTGACTAACGCTGAAAAGGCGATTCCCGCAATTGACATTAAAAGAAGTAAGCTAAGTACTTTCTTCAAAACTGATCACTCGCATACTTTATCTTAACTAAATAACTAAAATCGGAATTCGTGTTAGTTTGAGTTGCATGATTCGAACTCAACATTTCTATTCCGGCGGATGCTACTTTTTCGTACATGATTTGCCTTCCAGAAAGAGGCTTTGCTACAAAAAAGAGCCCCATTATTATAACGGCAGTTGTCGGAACTACAATTTTGTACAACCTTTTTATAGATTTCTTCCTTTTTATTTTAGAAACTATCTTCTCTTCAAGGAACTTGGAAGGTACGTATTCAGTTCGAAATTTTATAAAATCTCTTGCACCGTTGTATTTTTCTACAAATCTCCGGCATCCCAAACAGTGTTTTATGTGCTCCGCAAATTCTTCTCGTTCTTCTTGAGACATTTCTTCATGTACAAACTTTTCTCTATACTCATTACAATTCATTTTGCTCTCTCCCCGCTGGTTTCACGTTATCTTCAAGTGTCTCTTTAAGCCTTTCTCGTGCATAATGCAAACGACTTTTTATGGTTCCAACAGGTTTTCCCACAACATTTGCTATATCCGAATAGCTCATTTCTTCAATTTCCCTAAGGGTTATCAACAAACGATCTTCTTTAGAAAGAGATTCAATGGCATGGCGCACCTCTCCAGCAAAAACCTCTCTCAAAAGTTCATCAGTTGGTTGAACTTCTTCTACAGGCTCAGGCAGTGTTTTTTCATCGCTATCTTCCAATCCAAAACTCGTTAGAATTTCCCGCTTCTTACGTTTTTTTGATAACATATCCTTACACACGTTAACTGTTATCCGATATATCCACGTCGATAAAGCAGAATCCCCTCGAAACTTTTTTATGCTCTTGTACACTTTCATAAAAACCTCTTGAATGACGTCTTCAACATCATCAACACCTAGGTACGATTTGGCTATTCTACCTACTTTTTGCACATATTCATTGTAAAGCTCTCTGTATGCCTCGGGTTCTTCATGTTTCAACCCCCGAACTAGTTTAGAATCTCTCAAAGGATTACCACCTATCACCACTCATTTGGACTGTAACTTTCACAAAGAAGTTCAAAAATAGCAAAAATCTCCGCCCTTGCAAACGGAGATCTCACTTTGATACACTCCATTGATTGAAGTTATCTTTTTAATTTGACTCTTTTGATCCTTGAAAAAGTTTAACTCTTTTGACTAATCTTGATTTCCTGCGCGCCGCTTGATTTTTATGAATAGCGCCTATTTTAGCGGCTTTATCTATCTTAGAAAAAGCTTCACTTATCTTTTGTGAAAGATCCTCGTCACCATTCTCCGCAGACATCACTACTTTTTTTACAGCGGTTTTGTATTTCGTCTTTGCGATTTGATTTGCGACTCTCTTTCTTTCAGAAGCTCTTACCCGTTTCTTAGCAGATCTTGAATTTGCCATCTGCCACCCTCCTTTCGACTTTACGAGTGATATTTTAACACATCAAAATTAAAAATTCAACCCAATACCATAATTAAACTCGTTTTCGGAAAAATCGTAAACCACCTTGGTAACGATCTTGAACTCTTTGTAAAGAAAAGAATCAAATCCAAAATCAGTTTGTAATCCAACACGTATACGCCTTTCCTCAAGATTATAAGTTAAAAACTGGGAAAGATCAATATATTTTAATCCAAGCTGCCCTGTAACATCGTAGATCCCCACGTGTACTCTTGAAAATCCAAGATTTTGTATAAAAGTAATCGTTCCATTTCTAAGATTTACCCCTGCTCTTAGTACATTTGAAAAGAGAGGAAAAGACGTGGAAAGTGTAACATCATACACAGGAGTAGAAGGTTTAAGTGGTGAGAAATCAACATTCCAATTGGCTTGAAAAGCGTCAACACCCATGGAGTTGTTTGGTATGAAAGACGGATTAAATTCGGCAAAACCGGCAAAACTAAAATCATCTGTTATGCTGGTTCCGTCAGAACTTATCTCATAGCCCAATTTTGGATAGATAATAGAATCTCTTCCAAAGATGAGAAGCGTCAAAGGATACGTTAAAAGAGCATTGAGCGTTCTCGTATTGCTCGCTAAAAGCGATCCAACAGATAGTGTATACCTACCGTAATTAATCATTCCCACTCCCAATGAATTCAATTTTTCATTATTTGAAAGATTAGCAATGATATAAAAATTATGTTGTCCAAGTTTATCTCTTAAGAGGCTGAACCCACTTAACATGTAATCAACAGAAGTCCCATTCCATGAAAGCGATGGTATCATTCCAGAACCTACATTTTCAATGCTATCAATGTAAGTTTTACTTTTTTTGCTAACACTCAAGTACACTTGCGTGAGATTCAAGTTTGGCCTGTAAAGTGATTTTGTTCTTTTAAAGAACTTTACCTCTTTTGAAGATTTCTTCCACCTGTCTAAAACGAAAAGATCGTAGCCATGTTTCGTATAACCCGCGTAAAACACGCGATCTCCAACAACCTGTGGTGCGAAGGCACCACCTGTAACGTTGGTAATTTGGTAAAATTTTCCATTGTCAATATCAAGGGCGTAAATATTGAAAATTCCTTTTCTGTTGGCCTTCGCCGCCGAAAAGAAAAGGTATTTACCATCATCACTCAAAATAGGATCTTTCTTCAAGAAATCGCCTGTTATTATCCTGTAGACTTTCCCATTTTCATCCAATTGATATATGTCTTCTGAGCCATTCACATTGGCTGAAACGTATATGTTCCCCCGTGAAACGCTCATCGATGTTACAACCATTGGAGACGGATAAACAAGCGTTTTAAAAATTTTTTGAGATAAGTCATACTCTTTTATGGAATAAAGTCCTCCATTTTCGCTTGAATACACAACCTGCTTGTTGGAGAGCCATGTGACAAAAAGAGGGCTGTGAATGGGTAATTCCATCACAGATTGATTTTGTAAGTCGAGAACAAAACATTTCGTGTAATTTCTGAAACCTCCGTCTTCACTCACCAATCGAATAAAAGCAAGCCTCTTTCCGTCGGGTGATATAGATATGGATCTCACGTATCCACCTTGGTAAAGAAACCCACCAAGTGTGTAAATGGAGGAAAAAGACGAATTCAGAATGTCAAATTCTTTGAGTTGAGGAATCTCATTTTTATCTTCCGAATAGTAGTAAATACCCTTTGAAGTCGAAGAATTCACAAAAGCTGTCCAACGTCCTGAATGTGTTAGCTGTACGCCTTCTATTGGATGAGCAACAGATTTTACTTGCGAATTCACTTCGTTTTTTACCGTTTCAATCCACTTATCCACAAGTTTGTAAAACGGCTCTTTTGTCGCTTTTGCAAAGGCGTTGGCTACACCCAAAGCATGTTTTTTTGAAAGGATGCCAATGGCTTTTTTTAAAACCGGTAAGCTGTAAGTTTCAGCCACGTATCTTATAAAACTTCCACCTATCATGTAAGGGGCACCTATCGGATACCATCCATCTGATTGGTAAGTGGCCGCACCACCAAGTCCTCTGAAGTTACCTGAAAGCACGAGGCCTCTCATGTACATTTCAAAAAGAGGATCGTTAAGTCTGCCGTGTTCGTTGTTGAAAAAAGTCTCAGAGTATTGGGCCAGTCCTTCTTGCAAATAAGCGGGTATGAAAAGTGAATTGTAAATGGCAGACAAAGGTGCACCGTATGTTCTTATTTGTGGAACTCCTCCCACTTGAGTTAAAAGGATATGAGTAAGCTCGTGCGTAAAAACGAAGTCCGTCCAGTTTTTCATGTCCTGTGAAAAGAAACCTCGCTCAGATGAATTGGGGAAAATGTAAATTACGTTGTCAATCGGATCGGCTAAAGAATTCACAATATTCGTGTCATTTTCAAAAACGACAGTCAATTTCGAAAAAGGTTGAATGTTGTAAAAATTGGTAACTCGGTCGTATATTCCGTCACAATTTTCCAAAAATTGGTGTACTACATACTCACTACCGGGCTCGTACACGACGTTTATATACTTAGTTGAGACGGCTTTGTACACCACGTTGGGATTCGAAAAAACAGGTACAAACGGATTCATTGCCCCATAAACAAGTGTAATCATCCCAATCAAAAGAACAAACAGCAAAGAACGCCTCAACACCCTTTTCATGTTATCACTCCTTTGCGATTAGCGTTATTCTAAATTCCTTCTTTGAACCAGGTCCAATCTCAAATTTCCAAGTAGGTGTAATAGAAGTCCCCTGATAAACTTTTTCGAAACCACCTTCAGAATAAGATATCGTGTATATTGGATACATCAAAAATTCGGCATCTTCATTCAAATTCAATTCGACATTTACACCTTCATATTCCGCAACTGCGGAAATTCTATCCGAAGTAAATGTCCCGTTATAAGACGCATGATGTTTCCCTTTACCCCAGTCGAAGTATCTATCATCTGCTTCTGGTGCCATAAGGTTAAACGTCAATTCTGTTCCAAAATGCAAACTCATCGATTCCCTTGACTCGTTAGTTATCTTGTACAAAACCTCAAGCGAGTTCCCGAAGAGCTTAAAAATCTTTTCCACGCACACAGGCATCCATTTCGTGCCAACCCACACATGACCGCACCTGACAAGGGTGCTTTTGTTCACGACTTCATACGGCTGATTGACAAAATCTCCTTGTTCAGGATATTTTGAGTTGAAGTATCCCTCTAAATTAAAATCTTTTCCAAAGAAGTGGTCCATAAAGGCAAATCTTTCGTACCAATCCACGTTCAAGTACCTTTCCAAGCCTTCTTCTTTGGTTAGAATGACATCGTGAATGGTTTTGGCATGGCCTAACTTTTTTAACTGCCCCTGTGTTATGGCCCGTGGCATAAGTTCGTGATAAACTTCATACCTTCTGGTCAGTGAGTTGATAAGGTTGTACTCGGCATCTTTCAAATCTATTTCCAAAACTCGCCCGCCATAATCAGGATCTACAACGAGACCGATGTCAGAATTTTTCATGATAATTTCATTAAAGCCATCTTTGTCGTAATCGAGCACCTCTATTTTCGCTTTTTCATCAAGATCCTTGCATAGCTCTTTTTCGGCTCGTATCAAATGTTTGTAAACGGCAGCTCTGAGGTGTGGCAAGTACAATCCGCCAAACACCCCATGCCAGTAAACGTCGTTACATTGACCTTTCCAATATTCGTCAAGTATTTCTTCAGAAACATGGTCCTTTCCATCTATCTTTGTATGCAAATAAAGTGATTTTTTATGCATCAAATTCGACTCGGTGTATTTTGACAAAAAAGTACGCCAAATTCCACCCTTCAAGAACATTTCCATAGATTCATATCTCTTCTCTTTCTTCAAATCCGAGATCAAAGATTCAAAATCAGCTTTTGCCCTGGTAGGTAAAGCCCATTCCATCATTTCACTGTACGATGAAATTGGTAGATAAGTCCTTCCTTTCGGAGGGTGCGAATCCACATATTCTGCAAAGCCGATCATGTTGAGCCACTCCTCATTTTCTTCAATTGCGCTGAAGAACGAATCCAACCACTTCTTATCGTAAACTTGTTCGTAAGTCCCTGGCCAAACTCCAAATTTCTCGCCATCATCGAACATCACAAGAGCGTTGTCTGAACTATCAGTGGCAGAATTTTTGAGAAAATCGATCGTATCTTGAACAGCTTCAAAAGGAATAAAATAACGAAGTTTTTTTGATATTGGGAAAACTTTAAGAGTGTAGCCCTCTTCCTCCGTGATGTAATAGCCGGTAAGTTCATCGTCGTAATGGCCGGCGTTTTTGAAATGAGTGTCATCAACTACAACATATTCAACACCCGCCAATGCAAGTGATTTCGCAATTTGCGGTTCCCAAACTCTTTCAGCTAACCACATGCCACGTGGTCTTTTGCCAAAAAGTTTTTCCACTTCATCTGAGAGTTTCTTTATTTGCCCAATTCTATCTTCTTCTGGAATGACTGGGATAATAGGCTCGTAAAACCCTCCTGTAAATATTTCCAATTGTCCTCGTTCAACAAGAAAACGCACTTTTTTGATGTATTCAGGGTGGTTTTCTTCCAACTTCTTAAGAAGCCATCCAGTAAAGTGAATGGCCATCTTAATTTTTGGATGTTTTTCAAGCACATCTACAAACGGCTTGTAAGATCTGTCGTAAGCATCTTCTACTACAAAATCGAAATTCCCAATGGGTTGATGATTGTGGATGCCAAATAAAAAATTCACTTTTTTCAACGTTTGCACCTCCGAAATTAGCGTTTTTTCCTTCTGATATTCCTTTTTTTGTAACTGAGCTTGTAATTATAAGGCATTGGATTATCGTAAGAAACAACGATCCCGATTTTCATGTCCTTCGAAATTTTTTGAATGATTTTTTCATCAATATAGGCCCTTAAACTTTCGTGCGCACTTACTTCTACTGAGTTTATGGCGCTGTTATCCTCTTTTAGCTCTTCAAGTTCATGAATCAAATTTCTTGTTCGGTGAATCGGTGAAAGCATAATGCCATTTCCGTTGCATACTGGACACTTCACTTCATAAAATTCTCTAAGTGGAGGAGAAGTGCGTTTCCTTGTCATCTCTAAAAGTCCAAGTTTAGAAAATTCCACTATAGATGTACGTGCTTTGTCCTTTTTCAATTCTTCTTCAAGAACATGCGCAACGAGCTGCCTTTCCGATTCGCGGGCCATGTCTATAAAATCCACGATGATTATCCCACTTTCATTTCTTAATCTCAGTTGTCTTGGAATTTCTCTTGCACTTTCTATGTTAGTTTTCAAGATCAAATCTTCCGAATCCGTTCCGGATGTGTTAGAACCCGTGTTAACGTCTATGACAAGAAGGGCCTCTGTTGAATCAAAATAGAGAACTCCTCCACTTGGAAGTTTCACAACTCGAGAGAGTGATTCCATTATCTGTTTTTCAACTCCAAGCCTTCTGAAAGCATCTCCGGAAATCAATCGAATTATTGGAATATGCTTCGGCTTGTAAGAATCCACAACTTTTTGAATCGCCTCATAAGTTTTCTTTTCATCGGTTATGATCTCATCAACTGTATCATCCAATCTCTCTCTTAAAATGTACTCCAACACTCCTGGATCTTCGTAAAGTACCTGCGGTTTCCTGGCATGACGAAATTTTCTTTGAATCTTTTCCCATCGCTCCCTTAACTCTTCCAATTCTCTTTCAAGTTCTTCCCCTTTAACAGCTTCAGCAACGGTTCTTACTATTACACCTTGCCCTTTTGATATAGATCCTGCAATGCTGTAAAGCCTTTTTCGTTCTCCTTGATCTTCTATTTTCTTAGAAACGCCTATGTTAGATATCTGGGGCATGAAAACAAGGTACCTTCCTGCCAAGCTTATATACGATGTAACTTGAGGCCCCTTAAGCCCCATTGCATCTTTCTTAACCTGAACCAATATCTTCTGCTTCGGCTTTAGCATCTCCACTTTGAGGGCGCTTCCGTTTCTGGGCTTGGGGGCGTATAAATCACGTTCTCTTAAAAACGCGTTCCTGCCTTCCCCAATATTCACAAAAGCTGCCTGAAGATTTGGAACGATATTTTCAACTCTTCCAAGGTATATACTTCCAGTAAGTGACTCCTCGTCGGCTTCCTCTAAATAAACTTCGAAAAGCTGATCATCCTCAAGCATCGCCAATCTTAAACCTTCAAACTCTGAATTGCTTATGACTATTCTTTTTAAAGATGTTCTACTCGTGACTATGATTACCACCTCTTGTTCGAATATATGAAATTATATCATTAAAAACTGTTTAAAATTCCGGTAATTACAAGATCCCATCCATTTACCAATACAAATAGTAGTAATTTAAAAGGCAAAGAGACCATAACAGGAGGTATCATTATCATCCCCATAGCAAGTAATACGGAGGCTACAATCATGTCTATTAGTATGAACGGAATGTACAGTAGCACTCCTATCTTGAAAGCAATTTTTAATTCACTTATAACAAATGAAGGAATTAAAACCGATGTTGGTATCTCAGAAAGTTTGGTTGGAAAAGGCATTTTCTTGTATTGAGTGAATATTCGTATCGCATCGCCATTTTTATGCCGTATTATCTCTGAGTACATGAATTCTCTGAATGGTTGGATTCCTTTTTTTATCGCTTGTTGATAGCCCACCTTACCACTCATGTACGGTTTTATGGCGTTGTTATAAGCATTCATAAAAGTTGGTTGCATTATGAAGAAGGTCATGAACAACGCCAAGCCTATCAAAATCTGGTTTGGCGGAGACTGCTGAGTTCCCATTGCACTCCTTAAAAGGGAAAGTACTACTATTATTCTTGTAAAAGATGTCACCAGCACCAAGATGGCTGGTGCTACAGATAAAATCGTTATCACCAACAGAATAGTCAGTGTTGTGGTAAGTTGGGTATTTGTAGGGGTACTGCCTACACTTATCGTTAGATTAGGTAACGAAGAAGTTACTCCTTGACCGAAACTCAAAACGCCAACAAAAAGGAGGAGTAAAAACGATATTTTTCCCTTCACTTTAATTCATCTATCCTGTCTATTTGATCTTTCAAAAACCTTTTGCCCAATTTTGAAAACAGCACTTTCGAAAATTGTGCTCCACTCTCATCTATTTCAAGATCTTTTATTTCTTCAGGATCATCCAACTCAGAAAGCACTCTTGTATCAGAAGGGGTACACGCTACAAAAAGATACCTGTTTTTCAATTGAATCAAATACACAACCGTACTTTTCCCCAATGGTAAAGCATCGATGATCTTCATGTATTTTGATTTCATGTGCTTTATGCCAAATCTTTTCACAAGATAAAGCACAACGAGCAAAACACCTATTATAATTACAGTTGAAATAAAAAAACTCAAACTTGAAGTCCCTGAAAAGGCTTCAGCAGTTGGTGTGGCAGATGCCACTTTTAACACCTCACTTGCTTACCTTAGAAAGTGCTTCCACCACTCTTCCTTGTTGAAAAGGTTTCACTATGAAATCCTTCGCCCCGGCTTGAATGGCTTCCACAACCATCATTTGTTGTCCCATTGCACTGCACATGACTATGTTTGCCTTTGGATCTGCCTTCATTATCTCCTTTGTAGCTTCTATACCGTTCATTTCCGGCATTGTTATATCCATCGTCACTATATCAGGTTTCAATTCCTTGTATTTTTCTATTGCTTCAGTACCGTTTGACGCTTCTCCCGCCACTTCATATCCAGCTTTTGTAACTATGTCTTTCAACAGCATTCGCATGAATGCCGCATCATCCACTATGAGTATTCTTTTAGCCATCGAATATGCCTCCTTAAATCTCGTTTACTTTGTCTTCTATGAACTCCGATATATCTATAAAAACGAGAAGTCTTTCCCCTTTCTTCACCACGCCTTTAAAGTATTTGGATTCCTCAACTCTTATCATTGTATCCATTTCAGAAGGTTCGACCCAAAGAACTTCTGTAACTTTGTCAACGATAAAGCCTATTTCGGTGTCATCTATCCTCGCGACAATCACATTTGAAGCCGATTTTTCTTCATATTCTATGTTCAAAATGGTTCTAACATCTATCACCGGTACTATTCTTCCCCTGAGGTTCATAACTCCTTTTATGAATCTCTTTGAGTTTGGTACCGGCGTTATTTGACTTTCTTCAACGATCATTTCCACCACACTTATTTCTATAGCGTATTCATGTTCTCCAAATTTGAATCCCAATACTTCAAATGGCTTATTTAACTCTTTTAAATTCACTTCTATCACCTCGAAAGCGCTTTTTGTACAAGCGACGGCACATCTATTATAAGTGCTATAGAGCCGTTCCCGAGTATTGCCCCTCCACTGAATTCTTTTACGTCCTTGAAGAGCCTACCAAGAGCCTTTATAACTATGTCCTGCTGCCCTAACAATTTGTCTACAATGAATCCATACTTTCTATCTTTATATCTTGTCACCACAAGATCCATTTTTTCCGACAACGTACCCGCACTAAAGTGCAGGCGCAGATCTATTACAGGCACTATTTCGCCTCTTAGGAGAACGGTTTTCCTTCCTTCAACATCTCTTATGTCATTTTCTTTTATTGCCAATGTGCTATCTACGGCGGAGATTGGAACCGCGTAAACAAGATTACCAACTTCCACGAGCAAGGCCTGGATTATTGATAAAGTCAACGGTAATCTTATTATTACCTTTGTACCTTTTCCTTCCACGCTTTCCAAATAAACGCTTCCATTTAAAGATTCAATGGTTTTTTTAACGACATCCATTCCTACTCCTCGTCCGGATACTTCTGTAGGATTATCACTCGTTGAAAAACCAGGTTCAAAGGTCAAAGCAAATATTTCTTCATTGCTCATCGTTGAAGCTTCATATTCCTGTATGATACCTTTTTCTACCGCTCTTTTAACGATCTTCTCTTTGTTGAATCCTCGACCATCATCATCAACTTCTATGACAACACTGTCGCCCTCTTGGCGTGCTGAAAGCACAACCTTTCCTATCGGTGATTTCCCAGCGCCTATTCGTTCTTTTTCTGATTCTATTCCATGATCTATGGAATTCCTTATCATGTGTACAAGGGGCTCTCCTATCTCGTCTGCAACCGTTCTGTCGAGCTCCGTGTCTTCGCCTTGAACCATAAAATCTATTTTTTTGTTCAACTTTTTGGATAAGTCTCTGACCATGCGAGGAAATCTGTCAAAAACAAATGAAATGGGTATCATTCTGATTTTCATCACTATACTTTGAAGGTCAAGTGTTATTCTTCCAAGTTGAGAAAGGCTTTCATCGATTTCTTTTATCTTGTATTTTTTCAACGTCTCTTCTATTCTACTCCTACTGATCACAAGTTCTGCCATGAGGTTCATGAGTGTATCGAGTTTTTCGACATCCACTCTTACACTTTGTGTGAGTTTAACTCGACGCTTTTCGTTGTCTTTTTTTATTTTATTTTCTTCCTCTTGTTTTTCTGATTTTTTTTCAATTTTTACTTCACTTTTTTTGGTTTCAAATGGCTTGATCGTTACTTTCTCTATTTCGGAAACACCTGAGACAAGCTCTTGAAGTTCTTCCATTTTCATGGGCGTGATCACGACCAATTCAACAGACGTTTCAAAATTTTCTTTCTCTATTTCTTCCGTTGGAGGTTCTGAATACACGATTTGCCCTCCACTTTCTTCTATTCTGTGGAAAACTATATACATTCTTGCTGATTTCATGACAGAGTCTTTCACAAGCTCAATTTTCACCACGTAAACGTTTAACCCATCTTCCATTGCTTTTTTTGCAACATCCTTAACCGCTTCCATGACAATGTCTTCTGATTTGACCTCAACATTAGATTCTTCAGTCTCTTTTTTAATTTTTTCTTCTCTTTTGCTTTGGTTGGACATTACGCTCTCTACCTCGTCTAAATCCAAATTTGCATCGTCTCCGCCGCTTTCTATATCAGATACCACCGCCGTGAGTTTGTCTATTCCAAGGAAAATGAGATCTATCATACTTTCGTTAACTTTGGCTTTTCCACTCCTTGCGGAATCAAGAAGACTTTCTAAAGTATGGCACATTTTGGACATTTTCGTAAATCCCATCGTGGCAGACGAGCCTTTCAGTGTGTGCATAAGGCGAAATATTTCATTGATAGCATCTTTCGATTCTGGATTTGATTCCAATTTTAGCACAGCATCGTTCAACCCTTGTATGTTTTCTTTAGCTTCTTCAACAAAAACCCCGAGGTACTGACTCATGTCCATGAACTTACACTCCTTCCATGAGTTACAAATCTGATTTTACCTTTTGGTAAGGCTCGTCGGTGCTATTTCCACCAAATCTTGAAGAACATTTTTTTCTAAAAATTTGTAGATATTATATCATTTTTGCGAACAAATTCAGAAAGTACGCCTCTTATGAACCCAATCGAAAATGAGATTGGAAAGCTTGATGAATTGCTCAATAGATAACTCTTCAGCTCTTGCATTTTTTGAGATCTTCAATGTTTCTAACATAGTTTCTACACCTTCAAATTCCTTCAAGTTATTTCGTATCATCTTTCTTTTGTGGGAGAAAGCTTTTCTTACAATTTTATCCAGTAGGCTTTCATCTTTGACTGATGAGAGCCATCGTTGCGTTCTAACCATATTTATAACGGATGAATCAACAGATGGGATAGGGAAAAAAGACTCCTTGTTCACATCTAAGATTTTTTTTACTTCATATCTCAATCTTACAAAAGTGGTGAGAGAACCGTAAGCTTTTGTTCGCGGCACCGCCAGCAATCTTTGTGCGTATTCCCTTTGCACCATAACGGTTATGAAAGGCACACGCATGTTGAAAAGTTTTTTGAGTATGGGAGTTGATATGTTGTAAGGGATGTTTGAAACACACCTGTTCAATTTCAAAGTACCATCGAATTTTAAGAAATCTTGAAAGATGAATTTCACATTACGCCCCCTGAACTTATCTTTCAGCATGTCAAAGAGGTCCCTGTCTATCTCAAAGGCCACAACATTAGTGCCTTTTTCAAGCAGGGCTTCAGTTAATATTCCTTTGCCAGCACCTATTTCCAAAATAGTCTCTCCAGGGAGTACTCCAGCTTTTTCGACCATCTTTATCGCTATAGAGGGATCCGTCAAGAAATTTTGCCCAAAGCGTTTTTTTGGCATTAAAACACCTCTCCAAATCAAAAAGAACAGGGGCCTTAAAAGCCCCTACTTTGGCGGAGAGAGTGGGATTTGAACCCACGGAGCGGTTTCCCGCTCATACGCTCTCCAGGCGTACGCCTTCGACCACTCGGCCATCTCTCCAATTGTCGGTCAACGGTGATGATTATACCCGAAAGAAGGTTATCTCGTCAAGTCTTTCGAATTTGTGTGGTAAAATTCGTATGGAGGTGTAAACGTTGAGAATAGCAGTCATAGGATATTCCGGCAGTATTGACGAAGCTCCGGTGAAACCCTTAACGGAACTGTGTGAAACCCTCGGTTCGGAAATTGCGAAACGAGGCCATGTTTTGGTGAGTGGCGGGAGAGATGGCATAATGGAAGTCGTATCAGAAGGAGCGTCAAAATTCGGTGGAACGATCATCGGAATACTCCCAGCCAATGACATCGGCAACGATTTCCTAACGGTTGCAATAGACACCGGAATGGATTACTCGATGAGATCCATTTTGATGATGTACAACGCTGATGCAGTGATAAGCATCGGTGGAAAAGCAGGAACAGGCTTGGAGATATTCGCAGCTTACGGTCATTCTAAACCAATATTCTTGCTTAGAGGAACGGGCGGATGGACGGATAGAATAGCGAATATCCTTTTAGAAGGAAAGTATTTGGATGAGAGAAAACAGGTTGAAATAAAAAGCGTCTGGAGCATTGAAGAAGCACTTGAAGAAATCGAAGCGCTGGAGGTTTCAAAATGATCAAAGTGAGATTTGCCCCTAGCCCAACTGGATACTTGCATGTTGGCGGAGCACGTACCGCATTGTTTGATTGGCTATTTGCCAGAAAAAACCATGGAAAATTCGTGTTGAGAATTGAAGACACAGATACGCAAAGATCCACGAAAGAATCCGAAAAATCCATAATAGAAGATTTGAAATGGTGTGGGATCGATTGGGATGAAGGGCCAATCAAGGGAGGAGAATTTGGGCCCTACAGACAAAGCGACAGAGTGAAAGCTCGGATATATGGTGAATACGTGAATGAGCTCTTGAATTCACAAAAAGCCTATTACGCGATTTACGAAGTCGACGATCCGAAAAAGATAATGAAAAAAACACATTTGGAAAATGAAGCTGAAGAATACAAGAGAAAAGGACACAGTGTAACGGTCAATTTCAAAATACCCAAAGGGGAAACAACATTTGAAGATTTAGCCAAGGGAAAGATGAAATTCGACAATTCAACTTTTGATGATCTTGTGATCGTCAAGTCCAATGGATACCCTACTTATAATTTTGCAGTAGTTATTGATGATCACCTTATGAAGATTTCTCACGTGGTTCGTGGTGAAGATCATCTTACAAATACGCCAAAGCAAATCATGATCTACGAAGCACTGGGATGGAAATTGCCAAAATTCATGCACATACCGCTTATTTTGGGTCCAGACAGGACCCCATTGAGCAAAAGACACGGTGGAACTTCAGTTGATTACTTCAGGTCGTATGGAATCATAAGCAAAGCTTTTGTCAATTATCTCGCATTGCTTGGCTGGGGAATAGAAGATGAAATTTTCGATCCGTTTGAACGAGTGAACGATTTCAACCTGGAAAAACTCTCTTCAAAACCTGCCGTTTTCGATTACGCAAAACTCGAATGGGTAAACGGTCAACACATGCGCAAAATACCAATTGAAACGCTCGTTGAAGAATTTGAAAAATGGTCACAAAGCTACAGTCCATCATCACTTGGGTGGACTGAAAAACCTGGTTACATGAAAAGGGTATTTGAGATATGCAGGCAAAAAGTGAATAACCTTCGGGTATTAAGAGATTTCGCTGAACCTTTTTTCACTGAGAGACTTGACTTTGATGAAAAAGCAAAGGATGTTCTTGAATCAGCCTACACACAACTTTACCTTTCTTCAGCTTTAGCATCCATAAAAGACATTGACGATTGGACGATAGAAGAAGTAGAAAAAGCGATAAGAGATGCCGCAACAAAGGAGGGCATTTCCAAAAAGAAATTTTTTCAAATTGTAAGGGTGGCAATACTTGGAAAGATGGTGACACCGGGTTTGTTTGAAAGTATATACGTTCTCGGAAAGGAAAGAACTATTTCAAGAATCGAAAACGTTACAAGTGGAAAGGAGCTCTAAATTAATCATGAAATATCTCTTCAAGAACATCGCTTATCTTGCCACATTTTCTAAAAAGGGAGATCTTGAAAACACTTCACTTGTTGTTGAAGACAATCAAATAGCCTATATTGGCGATGAAGTTTCGAATGAAGAATTCGACCATGTTATCGATTGCTCAAATATGGTGATGCTTCCAGGATTTGTCAACACCCATCACCATCTTTACCAATCACTCACAAGAAATGTCAGAAAAGTTCAAAACGCAAAACTTTTCGACTGGTTGGTTAATCTTTATGAAATATGGAAGAATATAGATAACGAAAGCGCATATGTAAGTGCGGCAGTTGCATCTGCTGAAATGGCACTTAGCGGAGTAACTACTACGAGCGATATGCTTTACCTTTACCCAAATAACAAAAATTCACTTTTTGACGAAGAAATAAAGGGAGTAGCACATGTTGGCCTTCGATTTCATCCAACACGCGGTTCCATGTCAATGTCAAAAAAAGATGGAGGGCTTCCCCCAGATTCCGTAGTTCAAAATGAAGATGAAATCTTATCGGAATATGAGAGAGTTATAAACAAGTATCACGATAGATCAAAATTTTCTATGACCCGTGTGGCTCTCGCCCCTTGTTCGCCTTTTTCCGTTACGGAATCGTTAATGGTTAAAACACTTGAAATAGCAGAAAAAGAAAATGTTCTCCTTCATACACACTTGGCAGAGACAAGGGATGAAGATGAATTCTGCCTTGAGAAATTCGGACTAAGGCCGGTTGATTACATGGGAAAACTTGGCTGGCTGAATCCACGAGTATGGTTTGCACACCTTGTACATATCAGTGATGAAGACATAGAAAAGCTGCGCGAAAATGATGTTGGAGTAGCTCATTGTCCTTCTTCAAACATGAGGCTTGGCTCCGGAATAGCTCCTATCACCAAGATGAGGGGTTTGCGGATTTCACTTGGGGTTGATGGAAGCGCATCCAATGATACAGGCAACATGATATTAGAAGCAAGGAATGCGCTGCTTCTTCAAAGGGTAAAATATGGTGCTGATGCTCTAACCCCAAGAGAAGTGCTGAAGTTTGCAACTTTAGGCGGGGCACAAGTGTTGAGAATGGACGATTACATTGGCACACTTGAAATTGGTAAAGCTGCGGATCTTATAATGTTTGACATGAACAAACTCGAATTCGCCGGTGGCCTTGACGATCCAGTGGGAGCTGTTGTCATGTGTGATGCCAAGAAAGTTGATTTCAACATGGTCAACGGTAAAGTGATTGTCGAAAACGGAAGTTTGACAATTGATGACGAAAAAGAGTTGATTAAGTCTCAAAATGAGATATCCAAAAAACTTTTAAGGGGGTAGAGTCATGGAAATCAGAGAGTTCTACGACTATATGAAAGAAATATCTAAGATTCAGAATGCTGCAGCACTCGTCGCATGGGACATGAGAACCAAAATTCCTTCAAAAGGGGCGAAAGACAGAGCAGATGTTATGGGAAAACTTTCAAGGATGACTTTCGAAATGGCTACATCATCCAGGATGGCGGAATTTGTAGAGTACTACAATCGACCAAAGACTTACGATTCTCTCAGCGAGATCGACAGACGAAATGTATACCTGGCAACCAAAGAGTACCGCCGAGGAAAGGCCATACCACCGGAAAAATTCGAGAAATTCATGATCGCGTGCGCACGTGGTGAAACCATTTGGCAAGAGGCAAAAGCCAAGTCCGATTTCCTAAAGTTCAAACCGGTGCTTGAAGAAATAATTGGATATCTTAAAGAGTTTGCCGACATGTACGGTTACGAAGAAAACAGATACGATGCGCTTTTGGATGAGTTTGAACCGTCAACTACGACAAAAGACATACAAAAGGTAATAGATGGCTTAAAAAAAGAACTTGTTCCTTTCATAAAAAGACTCGCTGACGTAAAAAGACCAGATGATTCCATACTAAAAGGGAAATTTGACAGAGCTCTTCAAGAAAAATTATCCTTCGAAGCTTTAAAAACCATGACTTATGATTTCAAAGCTGGCAGACTTGATGAAACCGAACATCCTTTTACAATAGGCATAGGCCCTGGAGACGTACGAGTTACCACGAAATACGATCCAAATGATCTAAGGCCATCGTTGTTTGGAACAATGCACGAAGGTGGGCATGCGCTTTACGAACAGGGAATCTCAGAGAAATATTTTAGAATGCCAATTGGAACAGGGGCATCGATGGGAATTCACGAATCTCAATCAAGAACATGGGAAAATATGATAGGAAGATCAAAAGCATTTTGGAAGTTCTTCTATCCAAAACTTATTGAGTTCTTCCCACAGTACGGTGAAATTCCAGTTGAAGATTTCTACAAGGCAATAAACGTCGTTGAACCATCTTTGATAAGGATAGAAGCTGATGAAGTTACTTATAATCTCCATATAATAATTCGTTTTGAAATTGAAGAAGCCTTGATAAACGATCGTGTAAAAGTTTCCGATCTTCCAGACATTTGGAACGAAAAGATGAAAGAGTACTTTGGGATTGAACCTTCAAATGACGCAGAAGGCGTTTTGCAAGACGTGCACTGGGCGGGTGGACAACTTGGGTATTTTCCATCTTACATGCTTGGAAATCTTTACGCTGCTCAATTCTTCGCAACCGCCCAAAAAGAAATTCCTGATTTGGAAGAGCGAATAAGCTCCGGAGATCTGAAAACATTCAGAGAATGGCAAAGGGAGAAAATTCACCAATACGGTGCTCTTTACGATCCAAAAGATCTTATCGTCAAAGTCACCGGTGAGCCACTTACCCATAAATATTTCATGGATTACATAACCAAGAAATTTTCTGAGGTTTACGGGATCTAAAGCAAAACATTTGTATTAAAGGTGTCTGAAAGGACACCTTTAATTTGGAATACGATGAAAACGTTTCCAAAAATATTTTGATTTCTACGAATAAATTGATAATTTTTCTCGTTTAACGTTCCATATAAAGAAGAAATATCGCAAATCACGTGCTCGCTGAATTTTTCAGTATTTTAATCTAAAAAATAAATAAATCTTTTTACGAAAAAAGCAGATTTTAGAAGAAAAACTGCGAAAAACAATTAAAATGCTAACAGATCGCCTTAGATCAATTAAAAATGTCTCATATCATAGTTTTTAAGCTTCAGATGGATTTGGGAAAAAACAAGTTTTATGCAAAAATTTAATGTAAATGTTTTCATTATTGAAGGATGTGGAGTACATGCCAAGTATAAAAGACGTTGCGCGAGAGGCTAAAGTTTCCATTGCCACGGTTTCAAGGGTTTACAACAATCCAGAGGCTGTAAGTGGTAAAACCAAGGAAAGGGTTTTCTCCATCGCAGAAAAATTAGGCTACACCCCGAATTTCTTAGCACAAACTTTAAGAAAATCCATAGTTGGTACGATCATCGCAATAGTGCCTGACGTGTCGAATGCTTTTTTTATTGACATGGTGGGCGGTATTCAAGATTATGCTGAATCTCGTGGCTACAACGTCCTTATGGGCCGTTTTAACCTGAATAATTTCGATATAAGAAAATACGTTAAACTCATAAAATCCAAAGCTGCCGATGGAATTGTGATGGCTACTGGACACAACAGACATTTTAAGCCGGTTAAAGAAGCAAGAAATGTTCCCATGGTAACTATAGAAGAGGAGTTTATGGGAAATCCATACATATACGTTGACAATTTTGAAGCTATAAAGAAAATGGTCGAATATCTTGCTTCAAAGGGCAAAAGAAAAATGGGATTTTTAGGCTTTAAAACAGAAGAAGAACGTTTTGAAGCCTTCAAAGATGCACTGAAAATGTATGGGCTTGAGTATGACAAAAACATGATCAAAAAAGGTGAAGAAGTTGGAGAAGCTGTTTACATCAGTGCAAGAGAATATATAGAATCGCTTATTGAAAAGAATAAAATTCCAGATGCCATCGTTTGTACTTCAGATGTACTTGCAGCTGGAGCGATAAAATGGCTGATTAAAAATGGGCTAAGTGTTCCAGAGGACGTTGCAGTTACAGGATTTGATAATATAGAAGTTGCTGAACTGGTTTACCCTGGCATAACAACGGTAGAACAGCCACACAAAAGTATGGGTCGCGAAGCCGCGCGTCTTCTGATAAACAAAATAGAAGGTCATGAAATAGCAAGAAAAATAGTATTTCAAACGAGAATCATAGTCAGAGAATCTGCATAATACACCCAAAAGGGTGAATTAATAAAAGGAGGGATTTTTGTGAAAA
>CAYYEU010000002.1:0-60381 GCA_964470975.1 uncultured Mesoaciditoga sp.
ATTTGCTTCCCTCGCTTCACAAAATGGTGTTTCCAAATGTCTCTCAATAATGATAACATATGTGACGTAATAGATGAAAATGCAAAAAGTTAAGAATGCGAAAAAAAGAAGGGATGAAGACGAATTGAAAAAAAGAGTAGCCCTTATTTTTGGAACAAGACCAGAAGCCATAAAAATGGCGCCGGTTTACCTTGAGTTCTTGAAAAGCCATATTTTTGAACCTGTTGTGATAGCAACATCACAACACATGGAAATGCTTAATCAAGTACTTGAATTATTTTCCATAAAACCAGATTACGATCTTAAAGTCATGACTCAGCGCCAGACATTATCTCAATTGACATCGAAAATAATCACAGGCTTGGATGAAATTTTTTCAAGAGAGAAATTTGTTCTTTCACTTGTCCAAGGTGATACCACATCTACTTTTACAGGCGCGCTAACCTCTTTCTATCATGCAATACCAGTTGGGCACGTTGAAGCGGGTTTGAGAAGTTTTGACATGAGAAATCCCTTTCCAGAAGAAGCAAATCGCAAATTGACAGCATCTATGGCAGATTTGCATTTTGCCCCGACAAAACGTGCAAAGCAAAATCTTGTAAATGAAGGGGTAAACGATAAAAAAATACACATCACGGGAAACACAGTTGTAGATGCTTTGCAGTGGATAATCAAGAACAGATCAAGCGAGATTGATGAATTTCTTGGGAAAAAGAAATTAAAAGGCAAGAAGTACATATACATGACAATGCACAGAAGAGAAAATTGGGGAAAGCCAATGAGAAATGCCATTAGAGGCATTAAGGAAGCTCTCCAATCGCACCCGGAATACACGCTGGTCTTTCCAGTTCACTTAAACCCGGTTGTCAGGAAAATTGCCTTTGAAGAACTGGTTAACGTCAAAAACGCGATTCTAATAGAGCCCGTTGATTATATTCGATCGATTGCGCTCACAAAAGGATGTGATTTCGTTCTTACCGATTCTGGAGGGCTTCAAGAGGAATCTCCCGCTCTTGGGAAGCCATGCCTTGTGCTGAGGGAAACGACAGAGAGACCAGAGGCGGTTGAGGCTGGCACCGCAAAACTGATCGGAACTGGAAGTGAAAATGTGCGAAGAGAAATCATTCAGATAATAGAAGATGAAAGTGAATACAAAAAAATGGCAAGGGCGATAAATCCTTTTGGAGATGGAAAAGCAGCTGTAAGAGTGCATGAAATTGTAGAAAATTCAATGTAAACTGGATTGTTAATTTGTTGATGTGTATACCCAAAATCTTCGAATAAAGGATGGTTTACAATGCCTGTGAGATATCAGAAAATTATTCTGTTTTTAATGATTATAGTGTCTTTTATGAGTGCGTTGGCGATCGTGTATGTTTTAATCAGGATACCACTTGTTGTTTCTCTTGTTGTTGCTGGAACACTTCCTTTAGCATTGACCATCGTGATGTTGAGAAAACCTAGAAAGTTTAAAGGTGGCTTCTGGGGAAAAGTTTCGATCGTAATACCAGCAAAGAATGAAGAAGCAGTCATAGAGAGAACGATAATGGCTATCGAAGAGAGTAAATATCCAAATTTTGATCTGATAATCATAAATGATGGTTCTACCGATAAAACGGCTGAAATCATTGATGCTCTCGCAACACGTTATGGGAATATAAAAACAATTCACATTCCACCAAAAGAATTAGTTCATGGAAAGGTTGCGGGTCTTAACAGGGCGTCAAAATTCGTCGATGGAGATGTTGTACTCGTACTCGATGCGGATGTTCTTGTTGACAAGAACTACCTTCTCGAAGCACTCAAGCCTTTTGAAGATGAAAAAACAGGCTTCATCCAAACGGGAATCAGAACTTACAGCAAGGGAAAACTTGTGTATTCGATCTGCGATTCAGATTTGGCGGTAACCAATGTTTTTATGGAATACTTTTTGAAACCAAGATCTTTTGGTACAGGTTTTCTAATAAGGAGCGATATCTTTAAAAAGGTACTTCCCTTGAATGAGAATTCGATAAGCGATGACAGACAAATGTCCATAGAACTCAACGAGTTTGGAGTCAAGGGCATTTTTAACCCAACCGTCTTTTCTTACCAAAGCTCACCAGTTGATTTAAAGTCCTTGTGGTGCCAGAGGAAAAGATGGTTTCTGGGAGACCTTGTTGAAATCTTGAGAACCAGCAAAGGAAATTTCGTATTGTCTGCTTTTTCCATTTTTATCATTGATATGTTTGTAGCTTCCGTTTTCTTTTGGCCTTTGTCTTTCTCGAGTGTGATCACTTTATCCGTTTTGTTTTCGCTATTATGGCTTGTGATGTTTAATTCAAAGAGATTTAGGATATCAAGCGTTTTCATTGTTTGGGGTGGAGCCGTCGCATCATATTTTATAGATTTGATTTCTTTAACTTTTTGTGTCTTTGTAGTGCCTTTGCGTTTTGATAAAAAAATGGCTTGGTACAAGACATCAAGAGAAAAGACAAGGTGAGAATTCTTATTTTCAAATCAGCGATTTTGAGAGGGTGTAAGTAATTCTTGAAAATTCGTAACATATTCCCACGGCTACGATTCCAAAAATAGAATTGGTAGCTATATTCGCCTCGTTTAACGTACCTCTGTAGAATAGCATTGCCATTCCAAGGATCGAAAAAAGCACAAGCCCATGATTCATGTAAATTTTGAGTGAAAAGAATCCAAGGTGTGAAAATATTTTGGTTGCCGTTGTATTCCTTTTGGAGATTATGTAGCTTAATCGAAGAAACATTGGAAGTGCAAATAAAAAATAGAAATATGCAAATGGTCCCAAGAGCAGGTAAGATTCCCAGTCTTGCGTTAATTTCGGAACGGTCACATACTCCAAGGAGGAAAGTGTATACGTCAAAATGAACATTGTAATCATCAGAGGAGAGATTTTTTTTCTCCAAAAGAGATTTCCTAATTTTGCCGCGTACATTCCCCAAACGTAAAAGCCGATCCATTCCAGAGGATTTCTGTACGCTATTATGGGTTGTATCCAAATCCTTTCAAAATACTGAGGGAGAAAATAAAAGCTGGAAGACAGAATCCCCAGCAAAAATAGAATTGGCAGACTCTCTTTCAAAGTTTTTGTGCTCAAATTCGACAGAAAAGGGGTGAAGATGTAAAAAACGAAAAGTAAAAAGAGGTAATAAAATGGCAAAAATGCTGTACCAAAGAGATATCTCATCAATATCTCGTAAAAGTTAAAAGGCGATGAAAGCTCAAAATATTGTCCCAAAAAATATTGAAGAATCAGATACAACGTTGACCATATCAAGTAAGGAGGCAAAATAATCTTGAATCTCGAGGAGAGAAATCCTTTCCAACTTCCCCTTTTTGCATAGCTTTTATAACCCAAAAAACCCGATATAAAAAAGAACACTGCAAGTACAGGGGCTAACATGGTTGTTCCTATTTCAACAAGATTTTGGGAAGCAAAAGAAAATTTGTCGAAGTTAAAAAACAACGCATGCGCAAAAACCACGCATGATATGGCAATCCCTTTAACGATATCGAATTCCTGAATTCTCATTTCTTTTTGAATCTTTCATACATTTCTTCGAAGTCGTTGTCAAAGGTTTTTGTGTCTTGAATACTGAAATCACACTTCGTTATGTCATCAATCATATTGTAATCGAGGGTTACATAGTCCACACCCACATCTACAAGCGAAGAAAGTTGCTCGACAGTTTTCACACTTGCAGCCAGCACCTTGGTTTGTGTTTTTGAAAGAGCTTCTACAATAGCTTTAATATTCTTGAAAGTTTCGAACCCTTTTTTCTCCATTCTGTTAACGTATACCGCAACGTAATCGGCTCCCAAGGATGACCACATAATGGCCTGTGAAGTTGTGTAAACTGCTGTAGCACAAACGGAATAACCTTTGTCTACGAGTTCTTTCGCAATTTTTAACCCTTTTGGGACAGATGGAACTTTGATCACGAGGCGAGAATCATCGAGATTTTTGATCTCGTTCAGCATTCTTAGAAAATTTTCAGAAGGTACTTGCACAAAAACTTCTCCATCACAAATTCTCATGACTTTAAGATAGAATTCTCCCAAGCTCTTGAAGTCTTTCCAAACCTCAGCACGTTTTAACAACGTTGGATTTGTCGTAACACCTTGAATGTATCCAAAAGAAGTTGCCTTTTCGATTTCATCAATTCTTGCCGAATCAAGATAGAATTTCATTTCCCACCATCCTTATTTTTGTGACCATTTTACTGAGAATTCCTCTGCGAGTTTCCATTCCTCGTATTCCCCCGTAAGATCCGTTGTGGGAGTATACGAATCAGACAAATTTTTTCTTCTTTTCAAATCTTCGATACTCCATTTCCCGGCTCCAACACCACTCATTAAAAAAGCTCCGTAGGCCGTCATTTCATGAAGCTTAGGATTTTCAACGAAAACGCCAGTTGTGTTGGCAAGAGTTTGAACAAGCAGAGAATTTTGGGCTCCTCCACCATCCACACTTATTTTTGAAATTGAGAGACCACTTTCCTTAAAAGTTTTGACAACCTCTGCCACAGAAAATGCCATAGAATCTAAAACTGATCTGACGATATGAGCCCGTGTATGAAAAGAACTCAGCCCCACAAAAAGGCCACGGGCATTCGGAATCCATCTGGGAGCACCGAGCCCATCGAGGGCTGGCACAAAGTAAAGTTTTTCGCTTGAAGGAACAGAACTCGAAAGTGGTTCTATTTCATCGTAGTCTTTTATCATTCCGATCCTCTTGAGCCATGTCATATTTTCTCCACTTGATAGGATAGAACCTTCAAGAGCGTAAGTCGTTTTGTCGTTCACACGCCAAGCGATCGTTTTTAACAAACCAGGAGGTATGGAAATATCAAGGTTTCCAGAGTTCGCCAGCACGAAAGCCCCTGTGCCGTAGGTACACTTAACTTCCCCCGGAGATAAGCATTTGTTTCCGAAAAGAGCGGACTGCTGATCACCTAATATACCAAGTATTTCTCCATATTTTGAATTTCCAAAATCGTAAGCAGAGGGGGTGACCTTCGGAAGAGCTTCGATTGGAATTCCGAAAATCTCCAGAAGTTCTTGATCCCAGGAAAAAGTGCTTGTGTTAAAGATAAGAGTTCTCGACGCATTGGATGCTTCAATGAAATGATTTCCAGTGAGTTTCCAAACGAGAAACGAATCCACAGTTCCGAATTTTACCGTTCCCCTTTTCACGCCATTTGAAATCTCTTCGACGTTATCAATCAACCATCTTATTTTAGAGGCTGAAAAATAAGGATCGAGTAGAAGACCTGTTTTGGATTGGACTGAGTTTTCGTAACCATCTACTTTAAGCCTTTCACATAACTTCTGACCGCGTTTGTCTCTCCAAACTATCGCATTGTACAAAGTTTCGCCGCTTTTTGAATCCCAAGCAACTATGGTTTCTCTTTGATTCGTTATTCCTATTCTCTTTGGATGGCAACCACATTTTTCTATCGCTTCTTCTATCGCTTCAACACTCTTGATGTGTATTTCATCGGCGGACTGCTCAACCCATCCGGGTTTGGGGTAAACGGCTTTGAGAGGACGCCTCGCACTCGAAATCACCTTGCCCTTTTCGTTGAAAACAAGTGCTCTTGTACTCGTCGTTCCTTCATCTACAACAACCGTGTAGTCCTTCAACTTATCTCACCTCTTTAACAGTGTTTTCCACACCAGCCATTTTCACACTCCAAATCCTTCAACTCGCTTAAAACCATCTTTCCCACAGGATTCTCTATTCCTCCCAGATGATAGGCCACGTGCATATGAAGGCACTTGACGTGCTTAAAATCAGAAATGCCACCCATTCCACGCTTTTTCAAACTTTCAATTACCTGAACGTTTTTGTCTGCAAGTTCAATAGCCTTTGCCTTAGCTTTTAAATGAGCCTCAACGTGTTTGGTATACAGTTCAGGAGAAGTTGAAAGAATACCCTCAAGTTTCGAAATACCCCCAAGAGATTCTATTTGGGAAATGGCATATCTTAAGAAAGGGCAAGTGAGCCAATATACAGTTGGAAATGGCTTCCCTTCAAGAATTGATTTGGACTCAATCACAACTGGGAATCCATACGAACATCTTTTAACGACTCTGACAACGTTCTTTGGCGTTCTTCCAAGTTGATATGATACAATCTTCATGTCTTCATTAGAGATAAACATCATCTTTCCCTTTCAAAAATGTCATCTTCATTTTCTGAATTATATCATCTTTGAGAGAACCTCAAAGTGTATAATCGATACAAGGCGTAAGTACAGGAGAATTTAAAAGATTTTGCGAGAGGATCACTTTGTGAAAAAGGAAATTAGGCTTTTCAACATATTCATAACGTTTTTCGAAGTGTCTTTATTTACCATAGGCGGCGGTTATGCAATGGTTCCTGTCCTGGCAAAACGTTTGAAGAAAAAGGGTTGGATGGATAGAAATGAGTTTTACGATTTACTGGCAAAATCGCAATCAATTCCAGGTCCGGTGGCTTTCAACCTTTCTTTGATGACTGGAAAGAGAGTGGGAGGATTTTGGGGAGGTGTTGTCGGAGCAATTGGGGTAATAATCCCTCCATTTTTCGCCATAGTTTTGATTGGGGCTTTGCTTTCAAAATTTTCCAGTTCTCACATTGTGATAGGATTTTTGAAGGGGGCTTACGGAGCAATCTTGGGGCTCATAGGTGGCGTTTTGTACAAAATGATAAGATCAAGAAAGTGGAATTATTTTGAAATCGTATTGATGCTTGTAGGAGCGTTTTTGATCATCATGAAAAGTAATTACGTGATAGTCATATTCTTATTGGTAGTTGTAGGTGTGTACTTTGGAGATAAAAAATGGAGATGTTAGAACTTTTCTTATCATTTTTCAAAATAGGATTCCTTGCTTTTGGTGGAGGATGGTCGATAGTCGGCGTAATCGGACATGAAGTTGTAGAAAAAGGTTGGTTAACCTCAACGGATTTTTCTCAGATAGTGTCTGTTTCGCAGTTAACACCAGGACCTGTGGCAGTTAACGTTGCCACCTATGTTGGATTCAAAGTTTGTGGTATCTGGGGCTCAGTGGTTTCAACGCTTGGGATACTTACTCCTCCCTTGATTGTAATAATAATAGCGCAGATCGTTTCTAAGTTCGTGAAATTCGATAGAAAGAGATTCAACGCGGCGTTAAGAACCGTTTCGGCTTCACTCATAATCGTGACTCTTTACACGCTTGTTGGATCGTCTCATGGAAGCTCAATTACGCTTACACTCGCTGCCATTTCCTTTTTACTTTTCATCAAAACCAATGTAGATCCTGTGTATATAATAATAGCATCTGCATTTTTAGGGGCGTTAATGTACACTTTGTGAATCGGATCGTGTTATAATTTGCGAAGAAAAAACGAACTTGAAAGGCAGGTAATTACGCTGTGAGTACAATCAAATCCGAAATTTCAAAGTTTGAAGAGTACACGCTGTACTTAATCGCACTTTTTATTCCAATTGTTACAATACCAAAATGGACCTACGAGTACAGTACCCAAAAGTACGCATTCTTTTCCATAATGGCTTTCATAGTTTTAGTGGCAGCTGTCATTAATTTGAGAAAGAGAAATGAGGTTACCATCAAAGTCACTTTTCCAGCAATTGGTTGGGGGCTTTTTGCCATTGCCACGTTACTGTCGTTGTTTACGGTGGCGTTTGAAGATTTACCGTATCTAAGGTATTCAGGTCAAGTGTCGCTTTACGTCGTTATGACGTTTATCTTTGCCGTGTATTTGATGAACAGGGTGAAAGACAAACGTATCATGATAAACATTCTTGGAATGTTACTTGTAAGTGCCGGGTTTATAACCTTAGATGCCTTCATTAATTTCTATTGGGGATGGGACATTTGGCTTGGACATATAGGCAACCCTTACACCAGAATGAATGTTCGCGCCACGATAGGCAATCCCGATTTCGTTCCTGATTATCTCGGTGTTATGCTCTTTGTTGCTTTTTATTTTTTGGCGTCTAAAGATTTAGGCTTTAAATTCACAAAGGAAAATGCGAAATCCGTCTATATTAAGATTTTAACGATAAAAACGCTTGTTACAGTTGAAGCCGTGGCAATGGTAGCCGTTGTGATATTTTCCCAGACAAGGGGAGATTACATTGCCATCCCGGTATCTTTGGTGTTTTTTGCACTCAGCTACACGTATTACCAAAACTTCCACTCCAAAGATCGAAATGACGATTCCAAAAAAGAAGTTGGGAAAACCCGTGAAAAAGTCAAAAAAATATCGCTGTTTTTGACATTGATTTTTGTTGCGGCTGTCCTTTTGGAATTTTTCTTGTATTCCATTCCCGGTCCTTTTACCGGCGGGAAATTCAGCGTCTTTGGAAGGGTCTCAACGATATCTTCCGCTACAACGTCAGGCGGGAGCGGCCAACAGAGGTATCTTGCATGGTGGGCAGCTTTCTATCAGTGGAAAGATCATCCGATCATCGGTCAAGGAATAGGGACTTATCAAACAAACGTCCTGAATTATTTGGGAGTAGCCGTTCATCATCATCCTGAGTTGATAGTCGCGTGGAATAATTTTAAGAGAGCTCACAACGATTACGTTCAAGTTCTTGGAGAAACGGGAATCGTTGGATTTTTATCTATAATTTTCACGTTGATCGCTTTACTCTTGTACTATTTGAGAGTGTTGAAGAAACAATCGGAAGACAACGCGTATCTCATGATGATGCTTGCATCAGGAGCGCTTGTGACCATTTTGACAAGCGTACTTTCGTTTGCAGAACACCTTATGCCAAATTCCATGACTTTGATGTTTTTGCTGGCATTTTTGAATTCGAATTTGTTCAACAAAGATGAAGATTACACGTGGAAACTGGTGTTCAACAAAGCAAGGTTTATGGCCATCGCAACTGTTACACTTGCAATTGCGGGAACTGTTGCCATATTCAAAACGATGTACTTTGTGAGCGAAGTTTACTTCCTCAACGGAAATGTGAGTTATCAATACATAAGTGCTTATCAGAGAGCCGTTAAAAATGTTTCCGGACAACTTCAAGGAGTTGGAAAAGAAATACAAGATCTGAAAGCCTATAAGGGAAAGTACGCGTACCTCAACCCAAAAACGTACATATCTTCTCGACTTCAAACTCTTCTGATGAGAAATCCCGGCTTAAATCAAGCTCAAGCTTCAATTCAATTGGAACAACAAAGAAGTCAAGTGTATAACAATCAGCTCGGTAATTTGACGAAGGCCAAACGTGAAATGGAAAACAACGTTAAGCTTTTTGAAAAAAAAGAGTTGGAGTCATATAACAACTCAATTTATTATTTTGTAGGCTCTCTTGGATGGGATTGGACGGAAGGGACGTCCGAATTTTACCTTGGATTACTTTCCACTTTCCCACAAAGAGATCAGAAAATAGTCAACGAACTCAACAGTGCACTTAAAAAATCTACTCAAGACCAACTTAACGTTTTAAAAAAGGTCTTTTACGGGCAAGAGCCAATGACGGTTTACATATATCCCCCTTACAGGAGGCTGAATTACGTTGAAGACTACGATTTGATCTCAAGAATGGTTAAATCGGGAGCATCTTTGGTCGAACTTTGGAATTCTTTGAATTTGAACCAGCTTATTCAAATGCAGATGTACAGAGACGGGATAGATTACCTTCAAACCTCTTTTATGTCATTTGATGAAAAGAATTCGTACAGACTTATCGCCGAGTTTTCATCGACGCTTTACCATTTTGAACGGCAGCAGATTGGAGTTTACGAACAAGCACTGGGTAAATTCCCGAAATTCAAGCCCGATATTGAAAAGCTCGTAAAACACCATGAAAAGCTTGCAATGGAAGATCTCGTAGAAATGGAAAGATGGTATGACAAGACCATCTACATACTTCCTGGTGGATGGAATCGCTACCCCGGTTGGGAAAATGTCTATTCGGAGTACATACAAAACATATTGAGAGATACTCCAATGAGTTCCAAGACGTATGCCAAGATAAAGGAAATCGCGAAAAAGTACGTTTGGATTGGTCAGTACATGCAAAAAACGTATTGGGCTGTACCCTTAAACGTTATGGATATATTCAGTTCTCTTGCGCAAACTTTTATAGAGAGAAAACAATATTCTGAGGCACTCACGGTCGTGAACGACACTTTGAAAATTTTCAAGCCTGCTTACGAATGGAATACAAAAGATCTGAAACGTTGGAGCAAGAACGAAAAAGTTTTCAACATGATGAAGAAATTCATATCCAATTACGAATCGCTCGAAAAAAATCATTCGCTTTTCCTAAAACAATTGAAGAACGTGTATGTTTACACCTTTACAAATCCCAAACTCAAAAATCAAGCAATCGCGTACGTGAAAGATTGGAATAAAAATTTGTTAACTGGCGTTGAATTAAATATGTCAACATCTGATATAATAGCTTCTGTTACGAATATGGCAAAATAGAAGTAGAAAAATGGGCAAGAATTCATGCTTGACAAAGAGACTTCAAAACGTGTATTGTTGAATGTAATAAAAAATTATCCTCGTGTACATAAACGAAAAGATCCTTTTTACGTTTTGATAAGTACAGTGCTTAGCCAAAGAACGCGAGACTCCAACACATACAAGGCATCTCGTGCTCTTTTTGAGAGGTTCCCAACTGTTTATGAGCTTTCGAAAGCGGAGGAGAAAGATGTCGAGGTGCTCATAAAACCGGCGGGAATGTACAAACAAAAAGCGGAGCGGATCGTGAAGATCGCCACAGAGATCGTCAAACGTTATGAAGGTAAGGTACCAAAGACGTTGAGCGATCTCCTCAAACTCAAAGGTGTAGGCAGGAAAACTGCTAATATCGTTTTAGCCGTTTCTTACGAAGTACCTGCGATAGCGGTAGATGTGCATGTTCACAGAATTTCTAACCGGTTGGGTGTTGTCAAGACCAAAAAACCCGAAGAAACGGAAAGAGAACTGATTAAGATCCTGCCTAAAAAATATTGGACAAAGCTGAATGGGGCGATGGTGAATTTCGGCCAAGCGGTGTGTACGCCGAGGAATCCTAAATGCTCTATGTGCATGTTTAGGGAGGTGTGCGAATACGGTCGAAGGAACGCGAGCGAAGATGAAGATAGCGAAGATTGAAACACAAGAGATTGATCTTTCCAATCTTACAACCTTTCAAATGGCTGGAAGTGCGAAGAAACTCCTCAAGCCGAGAAATGCTGGCGAATTTACTGAGATCATAAAAACATTCAAAGAGGACAATTTAGACTTCAAAGTTATAGGTGGTGGATCCAACACGATAATTCGTGATGGAGCAGAAATTCCGTTGATAGCAACCAATCACCTTTCACAACTCGAATTTGATGGGAACCAAGTTCGAGCAGAAGTCGGTGTCAAGCTTTCTACTATTGTGTGGGAAGCTGCTCATCGCGGGCTTTCAGGGATTGAATTTGCCAGTGGAATACCCGGAACCATTGGTGGGGCCATATTCATGAATAGTGGTGCATTTGGGGGAGAGATTTCTCAGTATGTGGAAAGTGTTACCGTTGTTGATGAAAATGGTTCCGTGCGTGAACTGAACGTAGCAGAACTCGGATTTTCCTACAGAACTTCCATATTTCATAATACGAAATTATGGGTTATGAGTTGTGTTTTACGCTTGAATCGTTCTACGCCAGAGGAGGTTTCTCGTAAGAACCAGCTTTTCTTGAAAATCAAGAAACGCAGTCAGCCTCTAACAATGCCCAGTGTGGGATGTATTTTTAAGAATCCTAAAGGGGATTATGCCGCCCGTCTTATAGACGCCGCAGGACTCAAAGGCTTTCAAATTGGCGGGGTAAGGATCTCTACAAAGCACGCTGGTTTTTTTGTTAACGCTGGGGGGGCAACTTTCAAAGACTTCAAATTCGTTTACACGGAAGTTTTTGAAAGGGTGAAAGAAAAGTTTGGGGTAGAATTGGAGCCTGAGATCACTATTGTATGGTAAAAACGTGAGGTGTTAAAATGAGAATTCTTTATGCACTGTGCACTTGGGGATTGGGGCACATGACGAGAGGTTTGCCGATTATGAGGAAACTCGTTAATGAAGGGCATCATCTTGTCATATACACAGCCCATCGCCCGTTAATAGCTTTGAAAAAAGAATTTGGCGATCGCTGTGAGTACATCGAAAGCGTCATGTACCCGAGTCCCTATGGAAAGAACGGAGCTTTTGCTGTAAAGCTCTCTTTTATCATGCCTTCAATAATAAATGCAATGCTCAAAGAGCATAAACAAATACTTGAGATATCAAAGGAAAAAAATATAGACTTGTTCATATCAGATTCCAAATACGGCGCATTTGATCGTACAAAACCGTCCATTTTCATTTTTCATCAGCTTCGGTATATTCCCCCAGATTTTTTGAAGTTTTTGAGAAATAAAACGGAGAAATTCAACTATTTCTTCAGAGATTCATTTAAGAAATTTGTGGTGCCCGATTTCAAAGAAAATGGAGGCTTGACTGGAGACTTATCTCACAATCTTACTTATTTCCCAAGCGATAAAATAGAATATTTGGGAATACTTTCGGATTATGAAAAAATGGAACTTGACGAGGACGTGGATTATCTTATATCTCTTTCTGGCAGAGAACCGAACAGGACAATGTTGGAAAAAAGAGTTATTTCTCAGCTTGGAGATTTGGATGGAAAGATCGTTTTAGTTCGTGGAGCTCCTGAAGAGGAAGAAAAAATAAAAATACCTGGAATTGAAGTTGTGAATTATGCGGGGAAAGGTTTAAGAGATGAATTGATGAATCGCGCGAAATTTGTGATAGCGAGATCTGGTTACTCCACTATTATGGATATGGTGGAACTCGGTAAAAAGGGACTACTTATACCAACGCCAGGACAAACTGAGCAAGAGTATTTAAGCGAATATCTCGCAGATCGCGGGTATTTTTATTCCGTAAATGAAGAAGATATCGTTCTCAAGCAAGATGTGAAAACTGCCAAAAAATATGATGGCTACAGCCCGCCTTGGAAGACGAAACAAAGTGTGGAAAAATTCATAAAATTAATCGAGAAGTTGACAAAACAATGATGGATTTAATAAATTCAATAGAAGAAATATGGGATGAATCAACATCACTTGTTGAAAAAAGATGGAATTCTTTTTTGAATCTCGGTAAAAATGGTTCAGAAGAAGAGCTATTCTCTGAACTTTCGTTTTGTGTGTTAACCGCTAATTGGTCGGCAAAAGGTGGCATAAAAGCCCAAGAAGAAATTGGAGATGGTTTTTACTCTTTTACAAGAGGAGAATTGGAAGACGCCCTCAGAAAAATTGGACATCGTTTTCCTTCAGCACGCAGCAATTACATAGTCCAAAACAGATGGATAATTGGTAAATTAAAAAGAGTTATTTCCATGCCAACTGAAAAAGCAAGAGAGTACATCATCGAAAACGTGAAAGGAATAGGATGGAAAGAATCCAGTCATTTCTTAAGGAACGTTGGAGTGGGAAACGTTGCCATACTTGATAAACACATTATGAGAATGATGATTTCTGCCAAAATAATAGATGAAATTCCCAAACGGTGGACTAAATCTCGCTATCTTGATTACGAATCACGCCTTAGCCCAGTTGCCAATCATTTCAAAGTCTCATTTGGAAAGTTAGATTTGTACATGTGGTATGCCGTAAAAAAAAGTGTCGACAAGTGATGAAACAAGCACCTATGAGAAAGATAACGGCTTTTGTGGGTCCTCCATTTTCAGGAAAAACTGACGCGATCATCGAACAGCTTTCGGGGCTTAACCCATTTGAATACACTTTCATGGGAAGTAAAGGGGCATTTGTGAAATGGGTAGGCGATCTCGCTGTCTCGAAATTTGGTGCTGTAAACAGGTCAGCCTTTAAGACGATAGATCAATTTGCTGTCGAAACCGTGAAATCTCAAAAAGGAAAAATGTTCGCCGATAAAGCTCTTAAGCTGTCAATTCTCTCTTCCGTGGTAGATGATATGAGTATGGAATCCCTCAATGTGCCCTCAGAAGTTCAATCGGAAGCGAATTCCATAAGAAGAAAATCAACAGTTGAAAAACTTCTTTCTTTTATTGACGATGTGAAATCCTACAAAAGAGAAAATGAATTTGAGAACGCCAAAACCTTTAGAGATATGTTTATTCATGAGGTTATTGAACGATTTAAAAGGAAATTAAAGGGAAAAGATCTTTTTGACACGTATGACGCATATGACATGGTGGCAAGAGGGAAAGTGGATGTCAATGGAAAGTATTTATTTGTGGACGGCTTCTACGATTTTCCACCTATTTACGCGGATTTTTTTAGAAAGATTTTTTCTTCTTTTGAACGCGTTTTTATCACGGTAACCACTGGCCAAACTTTTAGGGATTCGAAGACGATTCTCGATGTAATAAACACTTTTGAGAATGAAAAGGTGTACATGAAATTTCGCGGTGGAGACATTGCCAAGGGGTTGTTTTTTGGTAAAGGAGACGGTGTAAAAACATATTCTTTTGAGAAAAAAACTAACGAGGTTGAATGGGTTGCAAGAAAGGTAAAGGAAAAACTTCTTAACAAAGCATCACCTAAGGATTTTGAAATAGTCGTTGAATCTGAAACAAGTGATTACTTGAAGAGCTTTGAAAAGAAATTTGATGAATATGGAATACCGGTTTCGTATCTTGGAGTACGCCATCTTTCTGAAAACACTTTTGTTCAAAAACTGATGCTTCCATTAAGGGCTGTAACTTCTGGATATCCAACTGACATGTTGATGAGCGTTGTGTTAGCGGGATTTGTGGGTGACCCCGGTGAATTCGGTCTCATTTACGATATGGCACACCTTGACAGGGGATATCTTAAAACTTCTGGAGAATATAGAGCAAAAGATTGGGAAAATAGAATAGAAAATTTTATTAAATATTTGCACAGAAAAAAAAGACTTTTCAATCAAGAACGTGAGGATCTTGTTTATCATTCCGACTTGGATGAGATTTTGAGATTTGAAATCCTTTCTGAGGATGCGTTGAAAGTAGTTGAGAAACTTTTTTGTTTTTTAAGCGCATTTGAAAGGGCTAAGACTCCGTCTCAATACACTCAAACCCTCGAGAATTCCATAAAGACTTTAAGGTGCCAAAGCGTAATTTCAGAGGATGATAAACAAGCCATAGAGAAATTTGATGATTTAATATGGAAGATCGAAGAAATTTTGAGCTTCATGAAAATTGAGACACTTTCACCCTCTGACTACAGATACTACGTTGAAATGCAAATCAAAGATGAAAAATACACATCCACAAATATTTCTGATGCCGTTAAAATTTCAGACATCTTAACTTCTAGATTTGATTACGTGCCTTGCAAGTTTTTCGTTGGATTTGTAGATGGGAAATATCCATCTTTGCATGTTAATTACTTCTACAATTCCATTGAGGAGTCAGAAATATTTGGAGCAGATAGGATGTCCAAAAGGTTGAGAGATGATAAACTCGATTTTTATGTAGCACTTTCGCATTCGGATGAGGCGTACCTGACGATTCCTCAATCTACTTCTAACGGAATTCCGATAATCCCATCGATCTACATTGATGATATACTCAGGGCTTTTGATGCCTCTCTTGAGAAGGCTCCTGCAATTCTTCCAATGAGTCGTCAGGAAGCCATAATAGATTACATGAAAAGTGTTAGATGGAATAAGAGAAGTGAAGAGATTGAAAATGTGTTGAGACTTGATTGGATGAAATTCCAAAGAAAATACACTTTAAATGAAATGAGTAACGTGGAATTTTGCATGAAACTTGCAGAAGAGCCAGTAAGTTTCTACAGGTTTTCCACTTATGATAAGTGTCCTTTAAGGTTCTTCTTTTCCCACGTTCTGAGAATTCCGGAAACGGTCACGTACGAGCTTGATTTAAGCGCAAAGGAAGTCGGTGTGGTGTTTCATAATGCTTTGAGGAAGCTTTTGATAGAAGATCTCAAAAGGGAGGAATTGAAGAAACTCGATGATGGAGAATTACATCGTGAAATTGAGGATGTTGTGAGTAAAGAGTTGGAAAAAGTGAGCTTTTTTGAAGGAGATGTATTTGACATAAACGTTCTTAAGCTATCAGATAGCCTGTTCAATTACGTAAAGAAAATTGAAATGGGAGAAAGTGAAAGTAAAAGGACGAATCTTTGGAAATACAAAGCCTACGATTTCAATGGAGACGTTGAAGCCTTTAAACCCTCTTTGGCTGAATTGGGCTTTGGGTTAAATGGAAATCTTGGACCTGTTGAGATAGATGGAGTGAAGTTTGTGGGTCGACTGGACAGAATCGACATATGTCCTCATGGGAAAATGGTGGTTGATTACAAGAGTGGTAATGTTGGAGACAAAAGACAACTTTCTCTTTATTCCATGATGTACGAAAAGACATTCGAAGAACCTGTGCTCAGAGCATGCTTTACGGTGATAAAAAAAGCAGAAGTCAAGAATGTGATGGATAAGAAAAAGATAAACGAAGTGTGGAATGAATTCATTGAAGAAGTTAAAAGCTTTCTTGAGGAATTGAGAAAAGCAAACTTCCATCCAACTCACGACTGTAAGAGGTGTGATTTCTCTAAAATATGTCCTGCCCGTGGTGAAGGTTAATGGAGCTCTCTAAAATACAGAAAGAGGTCTACAACTCGAACGATAACTTGCTTGTGACTGCCGGTGCTGGCAGTGGAAAAACGCGTGTTTTGGTCGAAAAATATATAAGTGTTTTTGAAGACTTTAACGAAGCAGGACATCCTTTAAAAATCGATCAAGTTGTTGCCATAACATTTACAGACAAAGCAGCGCGCGAAATGAAAGAGCGTGTAAGTGAAGAGCTATCAAAAAAGAAGGGCGAATTTTATACGAAAATAAAACGTGAACTCCCCTTTGCACGCATTTCTACCATACACGCCTTTTGTTCAAGGATATTAAGAGAAAGTGCGCTGTACACATCTGGTTTAGATCCAGATTTCAAAATTGTAAGTGGGATTTCGGCTGCTCGAAGAATTTCGAAACTTGTGGATTCTTACATGATAAGAAATATTTCAAAGATTAAGGGTTTTTTCAAACAGGATTCTACCATCACCTTTCAGAAGCTGAGAGATTGGATGAAAGAAGGAATAGCAAAAAGGTGGAATGAGGATTTCATCCCTCAAGATATTGATGAAAAAGTCGCGAGTTTATACAAAGATTGTATAAAATCTCTTGTTGAAGAATACAAAGAAGTATCTGTCGAGGAGTCAGTTGTCGATTTTGAAGATTTGCTAATTTTCACGAAAGAATTGCTCGAAAAAAATGAGGAACTTAGAAAAAGGTACGCTGATTATTTCGTTTATATCTTCGTTGATGAATTCCAAGATACGAATGTTCTTCAAAGTCAAATAATAGATCTCCTCCACACTCACGCGAGTAAAATCTGGTACGTTGGCGATCCAAAGCAATCAATATACGCATTTCGTGGAGCAGATGTGAAGGTGTTTTTGAATATAGAGAAAAGAAGTGAAAACCGCGGAATAAGTGTTAGGGAGTTACAAGAAAATTTCAGATCTTCTCCAAATCTCGTGGAATTTTACAACAAGTTATTCTCAAAGGTATTCCTAGATGGTCCTATACGCTATTCCAAGCAGATCAGAAGATCGGAAGAAGATGAAGAAAAACATGTGTGGCTTTTGGAAAATGGATTTGTCGGGAAAATGGAAGAATCAAGGGTTGCAGAGGCAAATACGATAGCAAGACTCATAACAAATTTGAGTTCTTTGGGTCGTCCTTTTTCAGACATAACGATTCTCTTGAAGGTTATGACAAATGTTTCGTTTATTGAGAAGGCATTTCTTAACCATGGCATTCCGTACCACTTGGTGGGTGGGAAAAACTTTTTCAACAGGGTAGAAGTTAACGCACTTGAAAATTTAGTGTCGGTTGTGGTAGACCCTTACAATGACCGAGCAATGACAGGACTGCTACTTTCACCATTTTTTAACATGTCACTTGATGAAGTTCTTTTGCTTAAGCGGCATGGAGCAAAATTATATGATGTGATGAAGGAAAACAAAAAATATGTGGCCGTGCTTTCACTTGTAGATGATCTTATGAAGTTAAAGAACACAATTGATGTTTCAAAGATGATAGAAATTGCCATTGGTAAAACTGATTATTTGGGGAAAATATCACGAAGTGAAGATGGAGACAAACGAGTTGCGAATGTCGTTAAGTTTCTTGAAAATATAGAATCGCTTGATATACCTCCGTGGGATGTTGACTCTTTGCGCCGAGTCATGGAAGCCAGTCAAGGAGAAATGGAAGAGGAAGCTTCTGTACTTTCTGAAAGAGAAAATGTTGTCAAGATCATGACAGTTCATAAGGCAAAAGGGTTAGAATTTCCTGTTACCATATTAGCTCAAATGGGTTCAGGGAGAAATTACGTTGATGAGAGAGATTTGCAAGAGTCAAAGCGTCTTTTATACGTGGCAATGACACGTGCGAAGGATTTTCTCATTTTAAGCAAAGAAAATGGAAGAAAAAGCGAAAGTAAACCTTGGATCACGCTTTTAAAAGAAAATGGTTTTATAGACGAGAACGGATTTTGGCAAATTCCAAAAAACATGAACGATGTTGTCAAATTGATTTCAAAAGACGAAATCCCGTTAAAAGAAGTTGTGGTTGAGAAAAAAGAATTTGATTTCGATGAAAGATACCTTAAAACGCCTCAATTTGAGCCCCAAAAGTGTGTTTATAATATCACGGATTTGTACTTAAAGGAAAAAGGGCGACTTGATTTTGAAAGTGCCAAACTTGGGACATTGGCACATGAAGTAATGGAAAAAGTTGGAAATTTAAAACTTTCTCAAGCTTTAAAAGAGAGCACACTTGAAATATATTCTAGAAACGTTGTAAGAGAAGTTAAAACAACCCTTGAAAAACTTGTCAACCATCCACTGATTCTAAGAATCGAACGTGCTAAAAGTACAAGGAGTGAACTTGCAATTCAATTCCACATCCCAGAGCTCAAGATAGATGTAATTGGGAAACTTGATAAGGTAATGGAAGATGAACATGGATGGAATATTGTGGATTTCAAATACTCTTACAATGCAGATGAAGAAACCTTCCCCGATTACGAATTTCAAATGAGGTTGTACATGTTAGCGTTCAAAGAACTCACGGGGATAGAAGCGAGTGGGGAGATCTTGTTTTTGAAAAGTGGTAGAAGGAAAGGTATAGAATTCAACTTTGAGCGTGAAAAAATGATATCTGAAATCAAACGACGTATGGTGTTGTTGAAATTTTCCCATCCACATTTACAAACTTAGTCGGGCCCAATTCTCTGTCTATCAGCAATCTTTGATCTCCTATTTTCAGTTCAACTCCTGGGTAAACTTTAGCAGTGGCTATTATCGTACCCTGAGAAGATTCCTTGTTGATCCTATCTTGACATTCTTTCATCTTCGCTATCATTTCTGACAGCCCCTTGTAAAGGGTATATCTTGTTTTTTTGAGTTTTGTGTAAGTTTCTTCTTTATCGCTTGAAAGCATGCCACCTTTTTGCTTTTTCAACATCTCGAGCACTTTCATGAGACGTGATATTTTTTCCAGATTCTCTTTGTCTATGTATATTTTGGCTGACAACTCGCTTATTTTGTCTCTAATTTCAGGATTCACTCCCACTTCAACGTGAGTTGTGGAAGACATCAACGAGCCAAGTTGCTTCGCTATAACCATAGATTGTGCAATTACATTTGAGCTTACTATCTCACCTTTTCCTTCAACAGCTTCCACCATTTTCCCTGCCCTTACCGAACTGTTAACTATGGAATCTCTTACGTAAAGGGTGTCCTTACATTCGACGGTTGCATTTTCAAGAAAATTTGTTCTTATATCTCCCTCAGCGTGGATTATCCCTTTGTTTCTTCCCTTTATGCCGTGGCATTCAATGTCCATTTCTGATTTGATCGTCGCAGCTTCTACTATTCCTTTAACTTTGATGTTACCCTTGGCTTTAACAACGAAAGTTGGCTTAACACCACCTGCAATGTGAACATCACCTGGAAAGTCTACGTTTCCAGTGGAGTAATCGACATCTCCTTTTATTTCAAGTACTTCGTTGATCTCAACTGTACTTTCATGCACAATGGGAATGCCACTTTTTGAAGCGATGAGCTCCATGCCATCGTCTGTCAAATGAGAGTTTTTCCCAGGAAGAATCTTGATGTCTTTTCCATCTTTGGATGGAATTTTGTTTCCAAATACATCCTTTCCATCTTTTCCTTTGGTAAAGGAATGCTTAACCGCCAGCACTTCCCCGACTGGTACCAAATTGTAGGATTTGACTTCCTTGTAATTGACTTTTCCGTCTTCCGTTATCACTGGCTTTCTTTCTTTAACTTTATCGGTCAATTTGTACTCTATGCTCGCATCTTTTCCATCTAACGCTGGGATTCCTTGGGCCACCAAGATAGGTTCTCCAAGAATGGGATTTTTGATCGCTTCCCTCACGTTTTCATCTATGATCCCAAATTTTATTCCGGTCGATTTAAGGGCAGTGTAAATACTTTCTTCTGACACGTTTTCATCATTCAAAATAACAAAGGCGTTGAGTTTGTTAACATCAACTTTTATTTCAACTTTTTGCTCATTCACCGCACTTTCTCACCTCTCACTAAGGGAAAATCTTCATTTTGTGATCTTAGCCAATATTCTTCTTATATCCTCAACGCTCACCTTGCCGTTCCATCCGCCTTGAGCCATTTCGTCGTGCCCTCCACCTTTTCCACCGAAAGGTTCTGAGATGGCTTTCGCCACATCTTTAGCTTTTACTTCGGTGTTGGTTGATTTCACGATGAAGAATGTTTTTTTACCATTTTTGCCGATCACAATGGCTATTCCTTTTCCAAGGGCATTGGTGGCTGAGTCAGCCAAATTCCGCGCTTCTGAGGAAGAGATTTCTCCCGCATCAAAAACGACAAAGGATTTGGATTTTTCTCTGGCTTTATTTATCTCCTCTCTCAAGACCTGGTTCATTTGCTCTTGTTTCATAGAGAGAAGATCGTTTTTAAGCTTCACATTCTCTCTTAAAAGAGAATGAACTTTTGATTCGATATCGTCAGTTGGTGTTTCCAGGGCTTTCGATATCTTGGAAATTTTCAAGCGTAAATTACGCACCATGTTCAAACTATTCCATCCTGTAACGGCCTCAATTCTTCTTACCCCTGCCGCAACAGCGTGTTCGTCAATTACCAAGAGCATTCCTATATTCCCAACATTTGGTACGTGTGTCCCTCCACAAAGTTCTTTGCTGAAGTTTCCTATACTGACGACTCTGACTTCATCACCATATTTTTCGTTGAACAAGGCCATAGCACCGGATTTTTTTGCTTTTTCTAAAGACATTATTTCTGTTGTTACCGGGATACTTTTAAGGATTATCGAATTGACCGCGTCTTCTACTTCTTTTATTTCTCCATCACTGAGAGCTTTCGTATGATTGAAGTCGAATCGTAACTTATCCTCTGAAACCAAGGAACCAGCCTGCTTAACATGTTCTCCCAAAGCTTTTCTCAAAGCCGCGTGAAGTAAATGCGTCGCGGTATGATTCCTCGCTATGGCTTCTCTGCGATCGGAGTTCACCATAAGTTTCACATCTGCTCTGATTTTGAGAGTTCCTTTTACAATCTTCACTTTGTGAATATGAAGCGGCCCCTTCATATAAGTGTTTAAGATTCTCGCTTTTCCGTTTTGAAATTCACATGCTCCTGTATCTCCGACTTGACCACCTTTTTCAGCGTAAAAAGGAGTTCGATCGAAGACGATCTCTCCCTCTTCATTTTCGTTTAAAGATGTCACTTCTTCGCCGTTTGATATTATAGCCATAACAATTGCATTTGATTCAAGCAAATCGTACCCGACGAATTTTGTCTCAACACCTGCAAGACTTTCGTAAATGCCATCTATGAAAAATTTGTTTCCGCGGCTTTTCCTTGCCATTTTCTTTTGTTTTTCCATGAGAAAATCAAATCCCTCTGTATCAACTTTAACTCCTTTTTCCGAGGCTATGTCCAACGTTATGTCTAAAGGTATACCGTAAGTATCGTGAAGTTTGAAAGCTTCGGCAGATGAAATTATGGAAGAGGAGGCGATTATTTTTTCTATCAAAGCAAGCCCTTGATCGAGTGTCTTGAAAAACCTTTCTTCTTCAATTTTTACGGTTTCTTTTATGAATTCAAGCCTTTCTGGAATCTCAGGGTAAAATCCACCCATTACATCGTTGACCGTGTCGACGAACTCATAGAGAAATGGTTCATTTTTGCCAAGAAGTTTACCGTGACGAACTGCCCTTCTTACCAACCTTCTAAGAACATAACCACGCTCAGTGTTTGATGGGAAGACTCCATCTGCGATCAAAAATGCAGCAGCTCTGCTATGATCGGCAATAACCCTCATTGAAGTATCCACTTTTTGATCTTTTCCATACTCAACACCGAACATGTTCTGTGCTTGTCTAATAAACGGCACGAAAAGATCCGTATCGAATACGCTCTTTACCCCTTGAAGAACAGACGAAATACGTTCTAATCCCATTCCTGTATCAATATTTTTGCGTTCCAATTCTCCTATGTTTCCGTTTTCATCTTGATAAAGACCAGTAAAGACAAGGTTCCAGACTTCTAAAAACCTATCACACTCACAAGCTGGGCTACATTCATCAGGGTTAGGACATTCTTTTACAGGCACGCGCGAATCGTAAAATATTTCTGAATCCGGACCGCAAGGGCCACTTGGTCCGACGGGACCCCAGAAATTGTCTTCTTTTCCCATCCTAACTATCTTTTTAGGATCAAGTCCTATGTTTCTCGTCCAAATATCGTAAGCATCATCATCATTTTTGTATATTGAAACCCATAGCCTATCTTCTGGTATTTCTAACCACTTTGTTAAAAATTCCCAAGCGTATTCTATAGCCTCTTTTTTGTAATAATCTCCAAACGAAAAATTTCCCAACATTTCGAAGAACGTTTGATGTCGGGGTGTTTTTCCAACATTTTCGATATCGTTTGTTCTAAGGCACTTTTGCACTGTGGCCACTCGAGAATATTTTGGTCTTTCCAACCCCCAAAATATCTTTTTGAATGGAACCATTCCTGCAACTGTGAAGAGCAGCTGTGGATCGTCAGGTATCAACGAACTACTTTCCAAGATATGATGATTCTTAGATTTGAAAAAATCCAGAAATGACTTTCTTATTTGGGCTGAAGATAGATTTTTCAACTCTCTCATCCTTTCACTGATAAAATGTTGAGATATTTCAAAATCTCAAGGGTAACAAAATACATAGGTGTGGTGATAACAAGCCCATCGATTCTATCCCAAAATCCTCCATGTCCTGGCAAGGTTTTTCCTGAATTTTTAAGCTGCCTATTCCTTTTGAAAACAGATTGTGTAAGGTCTCCAACACTATCAAAAAGGGTTACCACCAACGATATGGCAAGAATAGATATCCATGAAAAATGCTTCCATCCGAAGAATGGTGTGAGAACTAAATCATAAATAAAAAAGAAGATCATCGTGAATACAAATCCACCAATGATTCCCTCTATGGATTTTCCGGAACTTATTCCCTTAACGAATTTGTGCTTTCCCCACCGACTTCCGACGAAGTATGCAGCAGAGTCAAACGAGTAAACTGCCCCCAAAAGGGCCAAAGAGTATATGGAATCGAATCTGAAATAAACGGCAATGAAAAAAGACAAATTGAATGAAAGATACCAAAGGCCCAGTGTTCCATAGACGATGTTTCTTTCGATTACCTCATTTGGATCTTTGAAAGCCATGGAAAGGAAGAAACCGAAGGCCATTGTAACAGAGTAAGCTGCCACGACGTTGAATGGATCTTTCACAAGGAAACCGAAAGCAACGGCTAAAGCAGGAATGGCCACTATATAGAAGATTTTGTGTATTTTTCTTGAGTCAGCAAGCACCATCCCGATGTAATCATATCCTGCCATTCCTATTGCCACGGTGACAAGCCCAACTAATCCCCAATAATTCACAAAGCAAAGCACACTCAGGGGTATAGCCACAATGGCAGTCCATATTCTTACCTTGGTTTCTCTTTTCAACTCACTCCTCCATATTTCCTTTGACGTTTTGAGAAATCTTCTAAAGCCACATCAAGCTCTTTTTCAGTGAAATCTGGCCATAGAACATCGGTGAAATAAAGCTCTGCATACGCTAATTGCCAGAGCATGAAATTGCTTATTCGCTTCTCTCCACCTGTACGGATAAGGAGATCTGGATCTGGTTGCCCAGCGGTGTAAAGATGGGATTCAAATGCTTCTTCACCCTTCCATTCACGTGCGGCCTTTTTTATTTCATAGCGGCCACCGTAATTCAATGCGATGTTGAGCTGCATGCCTTTACACTGAGCAGTTATTCTTTCGGACTCAATACAAGTATTTTCTGCTTCTTCATCAACACCTTTTAAGTTCCCGATGAATCTTATTTTTACATCGTTTTTGATCAACTCAGGAGTTCTTTCCTTAAGATATTTAACGAGGATTGAAAATATGGCCTGAATTTCTTCATGAGGTCTTTTCCAATTTTCGGTGGAAAAGGAAAAAAGGGTAAGATACTTCACACCCCTATCGTTGCACCATCTCACCATATTTTCTGCAACTTGTGCACCTCTTTGATGCCCTTCCCATCGATGCATTCCTCGCCGACTGGCCCAACGGCCGTTACCATCCATGATCACCGCAAGATGGATTGGTATCAAAACTCCATTATCTCCTTTTCCTTTTCGACGTATATTTCGTCAAGTTTTTTCACGTATTCGTTTGTAACTCTTTGGAGTTCATCTTCAAGTGATTTGGCATCGTCTTCTGGGATTTCTCCATTTTCCTTTTTCTCTTTTATGATCTTCATGATTTCACGTCTAACATTTCGAACAGCGATCTTGCCTTCTTCAATCGTGGATCTTGCCTTTTTGGCAAGGTTCTTGCGTTGTTCAGTGGTTGGGGATGGAAAGGCTAACCTTATCACACTTCCATCGTTAACAGGATTTATTCCCAAATCTGACGCTTGAATTGCCCTCTCTATGGCGCTCATCATGTTGTGATCCCACGGTTTTACCACCAGAGTTCTTCCTTCACTTATTGAAACGGTTGACAATTGGGAAACGGGCGTTGGAGTGCCGTAATAATCCAATTTAATATCTTCAAGAAGGGCGGCGGAAGGTCTGCCGGTTCTTAAGTGGTTAAGTTCACTCCTGATCGCCTCAATTGATTTTCCCATTTTTTCCTTTGCTTGCAATATTAACGGATGGCTCTTCACAAAAATCCTCCTCCTTGCTCTTGAAGTATTCTTGAATATTATACCATTCAAAATGTTGAATATGGCTGAACGTCTATCTTCAACACTTCGGCTGGTTCGAAGCCTAGGATGTCTTTTTTTAAATGAGCGGTAAGAAATTTCAGAGCTTCTGGCAGATTCTCACATTTCAAGAGTAATTGGTATCTGTAAAATGAGATGAGTTTGAATATAGGCGCTTCCACAGGCCCAAGAACCTCAAATGGGCCTGATCTCAAAATTTTGCTTACCGTTTCTGCTTGTTTTCTCGTTTCAATTGGGATACGTCCCACGGCGGTTATAAGAATTAATTCCCTGAATGGAGGATAGTCAAGCTCTTTTCTCCTTTCTAACTCTGATTCATAGAAGTCATTGAACCTTCCCTCGATCACCGAGAGAAGTGCAACGTTGTCAGGCTCTCTACTTTGTACTATGACTCGTCCTTCAACTCCTCTTCCAGCTCTGCCAGACATTTGGGCAACGAGTTGAAATGCGCGCTCTGTGGCTCTAAAATCCGGCAGGCCAAAAACGTGATCTGCATCCACTATTCCAACAAGTGCGACCTTTGGAAAATCAAGCCCTTTGGTTATCATCTTCGTTCCAACAACAATATCCACATTCATCTGGGATATGTCTTGAAGGACTTTTTCAAGAGATTCGATGTTGTTTATCTCTTCTCTGTCTATTCTTCTGACTCTCAAGCCTGGAAAAATTTTACTAACTTCCTGCTCAACTCTTTCTGTCCCAATACCACCACGTATTATACTTGATGAGCCGCATTTTGGGCATTTTGAGGGGATTGCCTCTGTGTGTCCGCAGTAATGGCATTTCATGACTCCTTGTGCTTTATGATAAGTGAGTGCGACATCACAATTGGGGCAGGTAAATATGTATCCGCAATCTTGACATTGAACTCTGGTAGAAAATCCCTTTTTTGGAACGAACAGAAAGGTTTGGTTTCCACTTCTAGCCACTTTTTCCATTTCTGACACCAGTTCATCTGAAAGAATTTCTCCTTTCCTCTGTCTCATATCAACTACAGAGATGCTTGGCATCTTTCCAACTGGTCTAAAGCGAATCTTGTGCATGGAAATTTCACCTTTTTTCGCCGCATAATATGTTTCCACGCGTGGAGTGGCGGAAGCTAAGACGAGTATTGCTTTTTCCAGCTTAGCACGCCTCTTCGCCACGTCTACCGCATTGTAGTAAGGTCGCATCGCATATTGCTTGTACGATTCGTCTTGCTCTTCGTCTACAACGATAAGGCCCAGATCTTTAACAGGCACCCATACAGCACTTCTTGTACCGAGAAGAATATCGGTTTTGCCGTTGATCGCTCTTTCCCATTCCGTTTTTCTCGATTGGCCAAGAGCGCTATGATACACCCCTATGTTTTTCTGCGGAAAGCGTGCTCTTGTTCTTGAAAGAAGCTGTGGGGTCAAAGATATCTCCGGAACGAGAAACAAAACTCTTTTACCCAAACTCAGAACTTTGTCTGCGATTTCAAAGTACACTTCAGTTTTTCCAGAGCCTGTCACACCGTATATCAAATGCTGACGTAGTGGATCTGAAATCACATCATTTGCAATTTTTAACTGCTCGCCGTTCAAATGGATTCTCTTTTTAAAAGTTGAGATCGCTTCACTATCAACTACTCCAATGTATTTTTTTCTTAAAAGCGATTGAACCGTCGAATAAGGAAATTTTTTTAGAGCTGTTGAGTACGCAATCACATTTGATTCCAAAAGGTATTCGATAAGTTCGGTTTCACGTATGCCAAGCCGAGAATTCAATATTTTTGAAATCGAAGTTTTTAGAGTGATGTACTTGTTCTTCTTGTTTTTTCTCTTTGTTCCTTTTGCACTTGAAGGTGGAAAGAACAAGTCAAGTATTTCTCCAATTGGCGAGATATATCTTTGTGCCATTTCGCGTGCGAGTGTCATCATTGTTTGATCCAAGAAAGATTTTTCGTCTACGATTTCAATTATCCCGCGCGTTTTGAAAACGGGTTCTTTAGTGTACCCAACAACATACCCAAGACGTTTGGCATTTCTCACAGGTACCACAACTCGTGCACCTTCTTCTATTTTTTCTTTCGAGCGGTAAACAAGCGGAGGAAGTGGATACCTTGACAGTGCTACGGAATAGTAATACATTATTTTTTCTGATTCTGAATGTCTATTTCAAGACTTCCAACAAATAAAGCCAACATTGGGATGTCTCCAAGCCCCACTTCTGAAATGTAAACTTGTTCATTTTCTTTTCTGTCACAAAAAACGTGCACAATTTCCAAACGTGCAAGTTCCATTTTAGATGTCAAAACCACTCCAACTTCTCGAACCATTTTTGCTGAATCAATTTCGTACTCATCTCGAATCATCACGTCTCTGTACAAGGTAATGTTTCTTAGCGTGTTAGCACTTTTATCAAAAACGGTCATTTTGACCATTTTAGGGAGGATGAGTTTCTCAAACTCTGATTTTCTAGATTGAAAGAACTTTGAAGCGCCTTCCAATGTGTTGTTAAAAACTTTCTCAAGATCCGAAAAAGCCTTTTCTTTTACATTCAATTTGGCACCTCCATTTTGAATACCCTTCCCCTGACGTTCAATTTCCCGCTTTCAACGTTTACGAATACGGTGGGAATTTTGAAGCCTCTCCCTCCAAAATTACCTTTTTCTGCAAGATAAACTACACGACCTTTTGTATCAATTGGCTTGTCTGTTTTTACAAGGCTGATTTTAAATTTTGACGATGCAAAACTTTTAAATTTGAATGGCTCTGATATCGATTCTTGTGCCACATTTAAGGCCTCTTCAAGGTGAGTTTTTCTTCCTCTTCCCCAATCGTAGAGCCTGTAAGTCATATCTGAAGTGAGTTGAAATTCGTAAACTTCCACGTTAGGTCCCATTGCATGAACGGTGCCCGGTGAAATGTACATCGCCTCTCCAGATTTTACCTCAACGACGTTCAAGAGAGATTCCCAATTTTTATCGCCTTTTTTAATTTTTTCGAGCGCACCTTTTTTTAAGCCGTTTATGATCTTTCCGCCATTTATAAAATACCACATCTCAGGTTTTCCCCAAGGTTCTCCGACTTTCTGAGCCGCCTCATCGTCCGGGTGTACTTGAACGGAGAGCCAATCCGTGGTTTTTATATGCTTTATGAGAAAAGGAAATCTTTTGAAACCCCACTTATCATTTACCCACGACCACTCGATTTTTTCTTTTTTATCGTTGAAAAGGGGTGTTGTGTAAGATGGGTGATTCGAACAAAGCCAAACTTCTCCTATCTTTGACGAGACGGAATACAGTCTTCCCAACGATTCGTCTCCCCATATTTTTTCAACCAATTGTGGGCCACATTTCAAAATCATCAGCTTACCTCCTCGATTCTCTCTAAATTTGAGAATAGAACTATGGACAAAGATATGAATATCACAGAATACAACAACAGTGGCAAAATGTCATTTGAGAAAACATTTGATATCGAATAGTTTAAAACGCTTATGCGTTGCATAGCATCGGCGGCAAAGGTTATTGGGAAGGCTTTTGAAATTAGTTGAGCAATTTTAGGCATCTGATGAAGGGGTATGAATAGACCACTTAAGAATATCGATGGTAAAATGTATCCGATGATCAAAACGTTGGAAAGTCGTTGAGTGGAAGAAAGGATGGAAATCATCATACCTATTCCTACGAATGAAAGAGTTCCTATAAACAACATGAGTATAGATCTAAAAGGCGTTTCGAAGCCACTATGAAAAAATATTTGGGCACTTACAAGAGCAATTATTCCCTTCAAAGTGCCATCAATTGTGTGGGCAGTAATCTTTCCAAGTAAGTGCGAAGGCCTGTTCACAGTGCTTATCAGTACACCTTTAAGTATGCCGTTTTCTCTTTCGTATGAAATAGATGTGGAAAGTGTGATAGCGACACTTGCTATGGCAATAAGAATTGAGAGACCTGGCACCATGAAGTTCACATAATTCATTTTTTTGTTGTATGGCCCGGCGATCACCAAGTCAGGCGGAATTATTTCCACACGATTCTTTGGGTTGCGGTAAAGTTCCAAAACGTTTCGCACTACCACAGCATTCCCAATTTCGGAAAACAGCGTCTTAAAAGTGTCATATATGATCACCGAAGTTTGGATGTTAACGGTTGATGGCACAAAGACAAGATGAAATTTTTTCCCCTCTTGTATGGATTTGGAAAATCCTTTTGGGACTACCAAAGCACCATCGTAAAGGCCACTGTTCAATCCTGCGTTCATCTTTCCTTCATCACCAACTCTCACCAGTGTCTCACCTTTTATCATTCCATACACCAAAGATAAAGCCAAATTCGAGTAAACACCGTTATCAGCGTTGTACACCGCTATTTTGTAATTTTGCATGTTCGTTATATTTGGAAAAATCAATCCTATTATTATCATCGCAGCTATTGGAATGACAACGGTTAAAAAGATGCCGGTTTTGGATCTGTACACAATTCGGACTTCATTGAAAAATGCACGGAAAAAATCATCCATGAATTGGCACCATCCTTCCCATTTCATCTTCTCCTTTTAAAATAAGTACGTTTCTATTTTCTTTTAAAAGTCGAATAACGTGGCTTTGCGGGAAATTCTTTCTGTATATAAGATCTTCTCCATCGTCAAACACGATGTTGAAGGATACATCACACATCTTTTTAACTCTTGTGGATTTTCCAAAGGCGTCTCGTGCAGATGCTTCAACCATTCCCGTAACCACTTGCCTGCGGGCCCAAGCGTAATTTGCGATGCATCCTAAAGCCGTGTAGATGCCACGCCCCTCGTCTGAATCGTATTCCACGTCTCTTAATTTGGATGCAACCGTGTTGAATAGTTCGCCAGATCCTCCCGTAATACTTACAATAAAGCTGTTGTTTTTTTCAAATTCGTTTTCTTTTTCCGTTTCCAACCTCCAAAAATCCACATCGAGATCCGAGAAATCTGTCAAACCGTGCTCTGCCACACTAAATGCCTCATAACTTATAAGGGTTGGATCTGAAAAAGAGAAGACACCCGAAAATTCCGTGACATTCATGTCTTCTGATTCACCAAAAGCGGTATCAATTGCCCAACGCATACCTTTTGTAAAAAGAGATTTTATTCCTCTCTTCCCCATGGATTTCAATCTTCGAATCACTTTTTCGCTTCTTAAATCAAGAGATTTTTTCATTTTCAAAACAGTTTTTTCATTTGCTTCTTTGTCAATTAACACCAATGCCATCCCCGTGTTAACAGGTCCTACCATATCAGGATATATTTTAGAATGTTTTCTGTCAAAAGTGGCGCGAAATCCTTTCCATGCGTTGTCTTTTTGCAGGCTCAGAAGGCCTTTTAAGTTCTTAAGATCATCCATTTTGGATCACACTCGATAATAACAGGTAGTCTTGGATCTCGAATGCTGACTTTCCATCTTCATCAATGTGAAATGTAAAAGGTTTGCATTTGGTGTGATCGAAAGCGTGAATGTAAATGTCATGAAAGCCTTCACCGAAGTCCACCGTAACCCTTTTGGGATTACCTTCAAGATTTCCAATGTAGAGTAACAGGTAGTTACCCATCTTTCTCAAAATCGTAACAACTTCGTTTGGACAGTCATTTCTAAGGACATCCATTTCTCCATATTTCATAACTGGCATGCTTTTTCTCAATTCAAGTAAACCCTCTACGAATTTTTCGAATTTTGGATCACCCTTGGAAAAATCGAGATGGTATTCGCTAAAAATATCAGGTTTTTCATCAAGTGCAAATTCTTGACCATTGTACAGTAAAAGAGCCCCCTTTTGAATTACCAAAAAAACTGTCCAAGCGTGCAATTTGCTTTTGGGAACGTAATGGGCTATTCGTTGTTGATCGTGATTTTCAAGAAATCTGAGTTTGACATTCCCGTCAAAAGCGCTTTTTTGGTATTCAAAGTGATTCACGTAGTCAATAAGAGAGGTTTTACCTTCGAAATGCGCTTTAAAAATGTCGTAACTATCGTAATCATAAGTCAAATCAAAGGCTTGATACAAATAAGGTTCCTTTGATTCGGAAAGCCAAATGAGTTTCTTCATCTCTGAGAGTTCCACTCTTGCCCTATTCCAAAACGTTATTGGCACAAGTCCGGCAACATCACATCTAAAACCGTCCACGTCAAACTCATTCACCCAAAATTTCAACGTTTCGACAAGATACTCAACGAGCTCATAATTGGAAAAATCAAAATCAATAACATCCATCCAATCCGAAACTTTTCTCGTTGGGCCGTTATCATCATGTAAGAACCATTCAGAATGCTTTTCAAGAAGAACTGAATCTGCAGACATGTGATTGAATACGACGTCCATCATGACTTTCAGCCCAATGGAGTGGAATTCAGATATCAAACGTTTGAAGTCCGTTGCATTACCCAGATGTGGGTCTACGTCCCTGTAATCACGTATTGCGTAAGGAGAGCCAAGAGTACCTTTTCTGTTAAGGATTCCAGTCGGATGTATTGGCATGAACCAAACGGTGTTAACACCAAGCTTTCGTATTCTTTCAATATCTTTTTCAACCGCTTTAAATCCACCGTAAGCTCTTGCGAAAATCTCGTAGATAACGAGATCTTCAAGATTTTTTCTGCTATCAAGTGCCAAAATTTTGTCCTCCCTTGAGTATCTTATAGATGTTATAATCTTCAAGGTATATTCTAACACGTATAGCATGACTTAGATGTTAAAGCTAAACTTGTAGGAGGCTCAAATTGAAATTAGAAGATTTTGACTACAAATTGCCTAAAGAGGCTATTGCCCAGATTCCAGCACATCCAAGGGACAGTGCAAAATTGATGGTGATTCACAGAAATGTGAAAAAAATAGAACACAAGGTGTTCCGAGATGTCATCGATTACATGAAAAGTGGAGATGTTTTGGTTTTGAACGAAACGAAGGTTATACGTGCAAGACTTCTTGGGAAAAAAACTACAGGGGCCCACGTGGAAGTTTTCCTTCTCAAAAGAATCGAGTTTCGTACATGGCAAACCCTTGTTCGACCAGGATCTAAGGTAAAAGAAGGCACGGAGGTTATCTTTGCCGAAGGTGTGAGAGGAAAATGCATTGGGCATTTGAACGATGGAACAAGACATTTTGAATTCAATGTGGATGATGAGGAACTTGAAAAAATTGGTGAAGTGCCTCTTCCTCCTTATATAACAAGTAGGGAAAGTCAACCTGAAGAGTATCAAACTGTGTACGCAAACATTCCGGGTTCAGTTGCCGCTCCCACTGCAGGCCTTCATTTCACTCCCGAATTGATCGATAACATTAAAGATAAAGGGGTAAAAGTGCTCAAAATATCTCTTGATGTTGGCTTAGACACTTTTAAACCAATTGAAGTGGAAGAAATAGAAGCACATAAGATGCATACAGAATTTTACAGAATACCTAAAGGGGTGGCAGAAGAGATCAAAAAAAAAGAAGGAAGCCTTTTCGCCGTAGGAACGACAGTGGTCAGAGCTCTGGAATCTTGGGCTAAGACGGGCAAGCTTTGTGACTACACGGATTTGTACATTTACCCGCCATACGAATTCAAGGTTGTGGACGCTTTGATCACAAACTTTCACATCCCTCGTTCCTCTTTGATCGTCCTGACTTCGGCATTTGCTGGGAGGAATCTTGTTATGCAGGCGTACAGAATCGCTTTAGAAAAAGGCTACAGGTTCTTCTCTTTTGGGGATGCCTGTCTTTTTCTGTGAAATCATGGAAAAGCCAAGAGAGCGTGCTATAGAGCATGGAATAAACTCTTTAAGCGATTCAGAGCTTATAGCCATACTCTTAAGGACGGGAAGAAAAGGCAAAAACGTGACTGAAGTGGCAAGTGACATGTTAGAAGAGTTTGGAAATTCTTTTTTAAGAATGCAAAAAGCCAATGTAAAAGAGCTTTCAAAAGTAAAAGGTGTGGGCTATGCAAAAGCTTTAACGATGCAGGCAGCATTGGAAATAGCAAAAAGGATGTGGAGGGAAACTTTAAACGAGCGAAAATCTCTCAAAACTTCTGAGGATGTTTATGAGCTATGCAAGGATATGATTTTATTAGACGTCGAGGTCGTTAGAATAATGGTACTTGACTCTCAGCTTGGATTAATAGCATCGCGAGATGTTACAGTTGGGACCGCCACCACTTCACTTATCCATCCTCGCGAGGTCTTCGCCGCGGCCATTTCTTATCCTTCATCAGGCATAATTTTAGTTCATAATCATCCATCTGGGAATCCTAAGCCAAGCAACGAGGATGAGAAGATCACAAAACGTATGAGAAATGCATCGGAAATCATGGGGATAAGACTCGTCGATCATGTGATAGTGGCTTCTAAAGGATACTACAGTTTCGCAAAAGATGGGAAGTTATAAGAACTTTTTGTGTTATCATTGTACAAATTAGAATTTGGAGGCGAATTATGAAAGTTTGGATGAAGATCTCGTTAGTCGCGATAGTTGTTGGAGCCATTTTGGCTTCACTTGTTGCCATGGTTTACCTTAAACGTGCTGACGTACAAAAGGCAATATCGCAAGTTGATGTTAGCACTCAACAGGTAAAGGATTCTTACGATTTCACGTTGAAGGTGGCAGATTTACGTTACACTTCCACATTTGCCCTCTCCCTGTTGAATTTGGGGGTTTTCAGTGATAACTACGACACGTTGAAAACTCAAAGTGACGCTTTCAACACCCAAATATCCAATGCTATCAAAGCGGTAAGTAACCTCACGAATTCCAGTTATTCAAAAGCCGTTAAAAAAGATTTGAACGCTTTACAAACCAGTGGAGATGCCATTTTATCCCAAACACACAATCTCATAAGAAACAGAGAAACGTTACAGAAACAACGGGAGAAAATGGGTAATTACCAAATGGAAATAACGAAGATCGAGGGTGAGATAAGCAACCTTTTTACCTATCATAAAGATCTTTACAACAGCATATCCGCAAGTTACACCAACATCTCTTCAAAAGCTAATCAACTTGATACCCTTTCTGGGGATAAGCTTAAGGGGGCAAAAAGCAAGGTCGCATCCGAAATTCAAGCGTTACCGATCGGAAAAACAAGCATATCAGATCTTGAAAAGCTTTTGGATGATCTTGCAAATTACGCCGGTGTTTCCCAGGCAAAAGATGCCATTACTGGCATGAAACTCGCCGTTAGGCAGATCAGGTTGGCAAACGGAAACAATGAAATAGACAATCAAATCAGCGATCTTAAAGTTCACATTCAAGATTACAAAACGGTGTTGGGAATGGGACTTTTGAATTATGCTGATGTCTATTATGGACAAACGCTGTTAGACCGTTACCTAAAGTTGGCAAATGAGTTTGCGAATTTGATGAAACAATCTTCCACAGCCCAATTTGAGCTTGAATCTCAGTCTACCATAGTGAACGGATATTCAAGCCAGATTGCAAATCAGCAGAAATTGATCTCGACACTTTTAAACACCAATGTCAAAAACTCTTTTACTTCTCTTGTATCAAGTCTTTCAAAAATGTTTGAAGAGGCCAACACGAATCTTAAGAATTCTTTGTCAAATATCAATCGATCTTCTCAGAGTGTTTCAAACGCTTTCAATTCTTTGATATACACCTTCTTGGTAATCGCGCTTGTGACATTTGCCGTTATGATAGGAGCGAGTATACTTCTTATTTTGAATTTTGTGGGAATACTGAATCGCTTGAAAGAGATGGCTCGCAAGATAGAAAAAGGTGATCTCACGTTTGAAATCGAAAAAACAAACCGCAAAGACGAGTTTGGAGTTCTTCAGAACGCATTTAAGGGAATGGTGGAATCGTTAAGGAAGATGGTAAAAAACATCAACGAAAGTGCCGACAATGTTAACAACGGCTCTCAAAATTTAAGCGCGGCGATAGAGGAAAATTCCGCAACTGTTGAAGAAGTTGGAGCCAGTCTTGAGAAAATGAAAAATTCTTCACAAGATGCGGTGAATGGTTTAAGTGAAATGGTTGATAGAATATCCCAACTTGAGAAACTTGAGGATACCACTACGGCAAATGCACAGGAAGTTAAGAATTCTGCGGAAAAGTCGGTTGACGTTGCACACAGTGGTCAGGAACGTATTGGGAAGATGGTGGATAATCTTCTAAAGACTAAAAATGACATCCTCGAAGGAGTGAAGTCAATAGAAAATCTTAAAGAGTCTTACGCGTCAATTTCTAAATTCGTTGAGACGATTGAATCCATAGCCGAGCAAACCAACTTGCTTGCCCTCAACGCTGCGATAGAAGCTGCGCGAGCTGGAGAAGCTGGTAAAGGCTTTGCAGTGGTCGCAGAAGAGATAAGAAATCTTGCAGAAGAATCCAACAAAGCCGCTGAGGAAATCCGAAGACAGATAAAAGCTCTTCAAAGCGACGTTGAGAACACCACAAGCGATGTAGAATCCGGTGCGAAGTCCGTGGAAACGCTTTCAGGTGAAGCAAATGATGTGGTGAAATCGGTCCATCAAATGATAGATGCCTTTGAAAACATAAACAAAAAGGTTGAAGAAATCACGCAGGCGTTGCAAGCTCAGAAAGTGGAGATGGCGGAAACTGCTGCTGACTCAAAAGAACGAGAAGAAGCTTTCAAGGAGATGATCATCAATCTTGAAACTGTTTCAGAGAGTTTGAATGAAAGTGGTAAAGCGGTTGCTGATATAGCGAACACTGCCGAGGAACTTGCAAGAGTTTCCGAAAATCTTAACGCTCTTACGAAGCAATTCAAAATATGATTTTTGGTTATGAAAATAAAGCGGAGCCATCTGGCTCCGCTTTATTTTTCAACGTGATCTTAGTATTTCAGTTTTGACAGCTCTTCTTTGTATTTTGTGTATGCATCTTGTAATTGTTCTACCACATTTTTCAATTCATCACTGAGGTTTTCCTGATTTTGCACATTCTGTACCAACGTTTCCATCTCTTCGTCCAGTTCTTGCATTCGATTCGTCAAATCGGTTATTCCAGAAGTTATCTCTTCTGTCGATGCACTTTGCTCTTGAGATGCCGCGGCTATGTTTTCTATCGTTGATGTGATTTGTTTTATGTTTCCGGCTATTTCTTCAAATTTAGCGGCCATTTGATCTACCTGCTGTGCGCTTTCAGATACCGATTTGGTTGATCGCTTTGTGGCTTCAACTGCTTTGTTCGTGCTGCTTTGAACCTCTCCAATTATTCTGGAGATGTTCGCAGTTGATTTCTTCGTTTCTTCCGCCAAACCTCTTATTTCTTCCGCAACAACGGCAAATCCTTTACCAGCTTCTCCGGCTCGCGCAGCTTCTATCGCAGCGTTGAGGGCAAGCAAGTTGGTTTGCTCGGCTATCTTGTTTATTGCATCAACTATTTCTCCTATTCTTTTGGAGGAATTGGCAAGCTCTTCGGCTATGTTCGCAGTTTCTTTGGCGGAATTTTCGGTGTCAACCATGGAGTCTTTTGCTTCACCTGAAATCTTCGATAGCTCTCCCACAACTTCATCTATGTTGTTCACAGCCTCACTTGCTTCTTGAGCGGCTTTGGCAAGTGTTTGAGATGCAGATGCTATCTCTTCTATACTTGCATTTGTCTCTTCAATCGAGGATGCCATATTGGACACGTTAGAGCGCGTACTTTCGGATATTTGAGACATTTCATCGGTGCTCTTTTCGAGTTTTGTTTCTTCTTCATCAACGATTTTAGATGCTTTACCTATTTTATCGGATGCGTTAGCGATCTCGGACATGACGCTTCTAAGATTTTTCAACGCTTTGTTGAATCTTTTGAACAGTTCCCCTACCTCGTCGTTTCTCTTTACGTCAAATTCGTACGTTATATCATTTTCTTCAAATTTGTTTCCAAGGATGGTGAACTCTTTTAAAGGAGCCGTAGAGTAGAGCATGAAGAACACAAGCGCTAACACAGTACCTCCACCTATTAGCACTATCATCAGGATAGATATGTTTCTCATATTGTTTGCCATGGCACTTACATCTGAAAGAGGTGTTATAACCATGGTTATCCAGCCGTTGTTTAAGGGTGCAAAGCTAGTTAACTTCATTATTCCTTCAAGTGTATATTGCAAAGAACCAGACTTTTCCTCAACGATCTTCTTTCCCCAATCCCATTTTGAAAGATCCAAGCCTATGAGTTTGGGGTAAGGATCTATTATGACTTTTCCTCCTGGTGAAAGCACGGCCAAATACGAGTGAGGAGTTATCTCAGACGATTTCATCATTCCAGATAATTCGTCAAGGAAGACGTCTCCACCGACAACACCGATCACATTTCCATTTTTATCGTAAACTTTGTGTGCGGTGGTCATAACCCATTTGCCTGTTGAAGCGTCTTTGTATGGTTCAGTAACAACCGACTCGTTTGAGTTCATAGCGGCTTTGTACCATGGTCTAACCCTGGGATCGTATCCAGATGGGAGTTTTTGCTTGGGATATATGAAAAATTTCCCATTTGTTGTTCCCATGTACAAGCTTGAAAAGAATGGATAATCCGTTTTCGTGGTTTTGAGATAATCCCTCAATGGATCAGTTGAGCTTTCGAATTCTTCTTTAGTGAGCGTCTGGGCTCCAGTCAACCTTAAATCTTTTGATGTGTGCGCTATTACTTGCATGTTTTTAGTCAACATTTGATTGAGGAGCTGAACATCTAAATGAACCGTGTTTGCCTGAGAAACTTTCAAGCTATTTATAAAGGAGTCAAACATTTCATGATACGCAAACAGCCCTATAACTATTGCTGGAACCAATCCCGCTATCACGGCTATGGTGATCAGAAGATTCCTGAACCTTTTTTTGCTGCTTTTCTTCCACTTTTCTCTTACCATAGAACACCTCCAAAGAGTATTCACTTCAACAATTTTTTTAAATCCTCAATTTGTTCTTTTTTCCCTAACACGATCAGTTTCATTCCCTTCTCCACAACCGTCGAACCGACAGGATTGAAAATGATATTCTCTCCTCCCTGTACTGCTATGACAATTAATCCAACCCTTTGTGGGATTTTGAGTTCTGCAAGAGTCTTTCCAGCAACAGAGCTTTGAACGCCCACAAAAACCTCATCCATCATCAAGTTCATGCCAGTCGTTCTGTACAACGCATCCATAACTGGGGACACACCGGGATTGGTCACCAACAAAGCCATTCTTGAGCCGACCATTTCGGTTGAGGAAACTATATTGTCGACCCCAGCGTATCCCAAGCGTCTTATTGCCTCAACGTCCGACGCCCTACTTATGATCTTTATAGAATAATTCAAACTTTTTGCCATCAAAGTTATGTAGACGTTGGCAGAGTCATCTGGAAGTGTTAACACCAACGTCTTTGCCCTGGCGATCCCTGCGCTTATGAGTGTTTCTTCGGTTACGGCATCACCAACAACGTAGGAAAAGTGTTTTTCGTCGTTTATGAGTTCTTTGACATCTTCCACAACCTCTTTGCTTGAATCTACAAGTACGTAAGGATGCTTTCTGTTGGAGAGCCTCAAAGCCACGTACTTACCAATTTTTCCACCTCCAACTATTATACAGTGAGCATTCATGTTTTCTATCATTTTGTTCACCCTTTTCCAAACCATGTACTTCTTTATATCCCCGTCCATGAAAAAAGCAGCAAAATTACCAACCGCGTAGATGAAAATGCTTATTCCCCCCATTATCATCACGATGGTGAAAATGTAACCAGCTTCGTTCATGGATTTTGGAATGCCAAACCCAACCGTTGAAAAAGTGATCATCGACATGTAAAGAGAAGTTAAAAAATCCCAATTTTCCAAGATCATGTACCCTGACGTACCCACAGCTACTCCAAGAATCATCAACAAAAAGCTCAACACCATTTTGTGTAATCTGACTCGAAATACTTCCACTATCGTTGGATCCATTGCTTTACACTCCTTATGCTGGAAGAAAGAAGCCATTACGTGTGCTAAACCACATTCTAACACACGCTTATCCAATATTAAACATGAACCTTTTGGCTTCAGCAGGTTACCCGTTTAGAATCAAAACACGGATACTTTTCCCTGCTTCTCTGACAAATTTCCCTTTTGATCTTCAGCAGTAACGCAAATGGTGTAATTTGCAGATTCCTTTGGTTTAAAATCGAATATGATGTGAGTTGCCGGATTAGTGTAAACTCTTGTGAGGATTGGTAATATATCTGGATATGGTTGAGGGGCTTTGGAAGAGTACACGCTAACTTTTACATTTTTCACACCGCTCTCATTATCTGATACAACTATGTCTATCTTCACACCTTCATATGTAGATGCCGTTGAAGGCATTGAAATTGTGAGAGAGGGTGGCGTTTTGTCTTCATAAACGTTGAAAACAACAGTTGAGTAGCCTTTGTTTCCATATGCATCCACCGCTTCAACAGTTAAAACATGACTTCCGAGTGTTTTCGTTGTCCATTCGAGTTTGTAGGGTGGAGAATAAGATGAACTTGCCAAATCCTTATCTACGTAGAAGTTAACCACGCTAATAGGGGCGGATGATTTCAAAATCGTTGCCGTTGCGACGATCTTTCCTCCAAGGTAAACGGATTTGGGTGTGATGCTCAAACTCAATTCCGGAAGATTACTTGGATAGACGTAGAAATAAAAGTCCGATGTGGCTTCCCTTCCGTACACATCTTCGGCGCAAACTCTGAAAAGGTGGGTGCCCGTTGAATCTGCTATCCAATTTATCGAGTAAAAATCGTTTGAAGAGTTAAAGGGAGTCATCGGAGTGCCGTCTACCCACATATCAACGTTTTTTATCCTCGTGCTGCTAACAACAGTGGCTGAAAGGGTTATTCGCGAAAACTCCTTAATTACGGTTGAAGGGAGATCTGGATATATCAGCGGTGCCCCGTTGTTAGAAAGTTTTGGAGAGACTTTTACCATTACCGTGGTAGCCGCCGTGACATTGTTGGAATCGATTGCCTCTATTAAAATAGGGGTGTTTCCACTCTCTTTTGGGATCCAGGATACGGAAAACATGCCATTACTTCCAAATGTACTTTCACCTATTTCTTTGCTTAACAGCATGTTTATGAATACGAGTTTCTTCATAGTTGCTTCAGGAGCCGTGGCAGTTGCGTACACACTGAGTATCTTTGCATCATCTACGGTCGCCGTTAAAGTGAATTTGGCAAGTAATTTTGGAGGGTAAAGACTTGGATTGAATGTCACGTAGAGTGATTTTGTCTTGGTAGCGTTGTTTCCAAGCTTGTCTTTTGCGTTAATCGTGATGTTGTGTGTGCCATCTGAAGGCTTAAACGTGTAACAAATTGTGTTTGTAGAAGATACTTCGTGCACTTTTACATTGTCCACGAATAACGTTATTTTCTCAATTGGAGCGTAAGAATCAAATGCCACTGCGCTGATCACTACATTGTCTCCATGTTGAGGATTCAAAGGGTTTGCTCCTATTACAACGTTCAAATCACTATTTTGTGGGGCAATAGGCATGTATTGAGTTTGTTCGTTGTACCATCCATTTGTTGAATCGACGACTTTGGCTTTCACCATATGATAACCAGCGGAGGCTTTTGTCCATGTGGCAATGAATGTGGTATTACTTGCGTTAGAATCCATAACAGTTTCTAAATCTTTTCCGTCTACCGATATGTTCGCATAAGAATTGTCTACATTGTTTGATATGGTGATCATCTTAAAAACCACCGTGTCATTTGGAAGAGGATTTTGAGGTGCCCATGTGAAACGTTCAATCTGTGGATAAGGGTAATTTGACACCTTCAAGGTTACGCTTGTAGATGAGACCGTTTCAAGTTTATCGACAACGGATGCAATGAGTTGATGGGTACCAGGTATTGCCTCGCAAGTTGCCGAATAATTTCCAGCTCCGTTGCTTGTAAGATGTAAAGGCATGGAATCTATGTTCAAACTTGCATCTGAAAATCCTATAATGGAGGTCGCTTGAATTACGATATTCAATTGATCTCCTCCTTTGGGGTAAAGCGGCGACCATAATACCTTTTTAATGATTGGAGAAGATGGAAGTCCAACTTCTATGATTTTAGTTGCAGATACACTGTGATTGTAATCGTCTGTGACAGTTACCTTTACAACATGATTTCCTTTCACGGCCATCCAATTTGTGACAAAAGAATTTCTCGATTGTGTTCCAACTAAAACATTTCCATCCAATTCAAGAGAAAAGCTCACATTTGAATAATCATCGCTTGATTTGGCGACGATCTTCACGTTTTGCCCAGCCACCGGTTTCGATGGATTAAGCGTGATCGCCGGTTCAGATGGCAAAGGAACGTTCATACACCCTGCAAGAAGAAGCACAAACGTTAAAAGCGTAAGAATAAAAATGATTTTAATATTCAAAGATATCACCTCTCTGTATTATAATTCAATTAACCGCGATTTTGTTCCTCCAGATGTATTTTCATGAAATGTTTCAAATTCTTTAATTGACTTGGTAACCTTTGTCGGAGTATACTACTACACGCAGCCGGAGGTGAAGAAATGTTCGAAAACCTTCAAGAAAAATTGTCTGAGGCATTTAAATTATTGAAGGGAAAGGGTAAGATATCTGAAAGTAACGTCAAAGAGGCATTGCGGCAAGTCAAAATGTCTCTACTTTCAGCAGATGTTAATTACAAAGTTGTAAAAGAACTCATGGAAAGGGTGACCTCAAAGGCACTTGGAGAGCGAGTGCTTAAGAGTATTACTCCTGATCAGCAATTTGTTAAGATCGTAAACGATGAACTCGTTGAGCTTCTTGGAGGAAAAGAATCGAATCTCGATCTCAAATCTCGACCTTCTGTGATATTAATGGTAGGACTTCAAGGAAGTGGGAAAACCACCACAGCGGCGAAGTTAGCGCTTTGGCTGAAAAAGAAAAAGGGAAGAAACCCACTTCTTGTAGCTGATGACGTACACAGACCTGCTGCTATAGAGCAGTTGGAGACACTTGGCAAAAGCATAGACGTCCCTGTTTTTACCGGTGATAGGGAAGACCCTTACAAAATTGCAAAGAAAGGCTTAGATTTTGCCGTTGTAAAGGGAAATGATACGATTATTTTAGACACAGCTGGTCGCTTGCAAATTGATGAGGACATGATGAAAGAAGTAGAAGAAATTTCTCGAATCGTTGAACCAGACGAGATACTTATGGTCCTTGATTCAATGGCTGGTCAAGATGTTGTCAACGCCGCTGCTGAATTTGATAGGCGCTTGAGTATTACCGGTTTTGTGGTGACGAAGCTTGATGGAGATTCTCGAGGCGGAGTTGCCTTGTCAGCAAAGTACGTTACTGGCAAGCCTGTAAAATTTGTGGGAGTCGGTGAAAGATTAGAACAGATAGACGTATTCTATCCTGATCGAATGGCTTCAAGGATACTCGGAATGGGTGACGTTGTGTCTCTTGTCGAACGTGTTCAAGAAAATTTTGATAAAGAAAAAATGCAGGAAATGGAAAAAAGGATTAGAAAAGCACAGTTTACGTTTGATGATTTTCGTGAACAGTTAAGACAGGTAAAGAAAATGGGATCTCTTTCTTCTATGCTTGAAATGATACCGGGTGCTGCAAAGTTGAAAAATGTCAAGGTGGATGAAGATCAATTAGTACACATTGAAGCGATCATAAATTCTATGACCAAGAAAGAGCGTGCAAGCCCTGGAGTGATAAATTTCTCAAGAAAGAAGAGAATTGCAACGGGGAGTGGGAGACCTCTTTCTGAGATAAACAAATTGATGAAAAGCTATGATGAAATGAAGAAAATGATGAAAAAGTTTGGAAAATTGGAAAAGAAAGGGAAATTGGGTAAATTTCCATTTCAATTTTAATAATTCATGGAGGTGTTGTGAAGGATCATGGTAAAGATAAGACTTACAAGAATGGGAAAGCGTGGACAACCTTTCTACAGAGTCATAGTGGTTGACTCAAAAAAGAACAGAGACGGAGCGTACATCGAATCGTTGGGGTATTACAATCCAATGAGAAAACCTTACGAATTGAACATTGACAATGAAAGAGCACTTTTTTGGCTTGAAAAAGGCGCGCAGCCGACAGATACGGTTAGATCTCTTCTTTCGAAAAACGGCGTGATGAAAAAATTGCACGAGGAGAAATACGCAAAGACGGGAGAGTGAGAAATTTGGAGTTGATGGATCCTCTAGAGTTCCTTGTTAAATCCGCGTGTAAAGAGCCAGATCTGGTGAAAATAAACGAAAAGTTTGAAGGGCAAAAAGTGATCTACGAAATATTTGCTTCAGACGACGATATCGGTCAGATCATTGGAAAAACCGGGAGAACTATAAAGTCTATAGATCTCATTTTAAGGTCTTTGAAAAAGGGAAATGGTGAATTCGAGTTGAAGGTGATAAGGTAGGATGGGAAGACGTCTTATCGAGATCGGGAAGATATTCACTACCTTTGGATTGAATGGAGAAGTGAAAATTTATCCTTACACAGACGGAAAAACTTTTGAAGCATTTGAAGGTAAAAATGTCTGGATTGATGATGGAGAGCTCTCCATATCGGTAAAGGTGGAAAATGTAAAGCATTCTGGCAAAAATTACTTAGTGAAATTGAATGGGTTTGACACACTTAATCAGTCCAAGAGAATCGTCGGTAAATTTTTGTGCGTTGAAGAGAAGGAACTTCCGAAAATTAAGGAAGACGAATACTATCTTTACCAGATAATAGGTACTGAAGTTTACGACGAAAACGATAAATTTCTTGGAAGGGTTAAAGATGTTATTCAAACAGGCGCTAATGACGTGTTTGTAGTTAAAGACGGAGAAGAAGAGATGTTAGTTCCGTCGGTGAAGGATTACATTTTGAGTTTGGATCTCGAGAATTCTCGAATGATCGTAAAAAAAATGGTGTGGTATTAGTTGCAAATCGAAGTCGTTACCACGTTGCCAGAGTTCTTTGAACCTTTTACCAAAATTGGTGTGGTTGGAAGGGCAATTCAAAGAGGTAATTTGGCTTTTAACGTTTTAAATCTGAGAGATTACACCCACGATACTCATAAAACCACCGATGATTACGCATATGGCACAGGAATTGGCATGGTGATGAAAGTTGAACCTATCTTTGAAATGTTTGATAATTATCTTTTGAAACATTCTCAGCCTTGGGTTGTGTATCCATCACCTCAAGGTGAGATGTTTGATCAAAAGAAGGCTTTGAAGTTGTCTAAACGCAAAGATGTCATGTTCCTCTGTGGAAGGTATGAAGGCGTGGATGAAAGAGTGATGAGCTTAGTCAATGAAGAGCTCTCTATAGGAGATTTCATTGTTAGTGGGGCAGAGTTGATCACCATGGTTTTTGTGGACGCAATCGCAAGGATGATTCCAGGCGTTGTTGGAAAGTCAGAGTCGGTCATTCAAGATTCATTTTACAGCGATCTCTTGGATTATGCGCACTACACCAGACCTAAACAGTACAGAGGGATGTCCGTCCCAGAAATTTTGATGAGTGGCAATCATGCCAAGATAGGTAGGTATTTGCTTAAAGATGCTTTGAAAAGAACTATGGAAAAGAGACCCGATCTTTTTCTCAAGCACGAATTCAATTTGGAAGAAAAAGCGGCGTTGCTTGAGTTGTTCAAGGAGATGCAAAAAAATGTTGAATAACGTGTATGTAGCCGTGCTGCATTACCCAATGCTTGGTAAAGATGGAAAAGTGGTTACCACGGCAGTTGCTAACATGGATGTTCACGACATAGCACGCAGTTGTAGGGCCTACAACGTTAAAAGGTATTACATCGTTAACAATTTGCCCATGCAAAGGCAAATAGTTTTGCGTGTTCTCAACTATTGGAAAAGCGGATTCGGGATGGAATACAATCCTTCGCGTGCGGAAGCTCTCAAAATAGTGAAACTTGTTTCCTATTACGAAGATCTTATCGAGGACATAACGCGGGAAAACGCCACTTCACCGATAACAATTTTCACGTCGGCTAAGCCAAGAGATAACACCGTAGCGTATGAGAAAATGAAAGAAATCGTTTTAAGCGATGAAAAGCCGATTCTCTTTCTTTTTGGCACAGGTCAAGGCATGCCGCTGGAAATTTCGAAAACATGCGATTTTTCACTTGCCCCAATAAGGGGGAAGAGTGATTTTAACCATTTATCTGTTAGATCGGCAGTTTCGATTACTCTTGACAGAATTATAGGAGAAAACGTTTATCAAGGAGGGAAATAAAATGGATCAACTTATCAGGGCCATTGAAATGCCTTACAAAAAAGAATGGCCTAAATTAGCCATAGGTGATCATGTCAAAGTTACCACCGCAGTCGTTGAAGGCGGAAAAGAAAGAGAGCAGTTGTTTGAAGGTTGGGTTATTGCCATGTCCGGTTCTGAAGGTGGAAGAACCTTTACCGTAAGAAAGATTTCTCACAATGGCGTCGGCGTTGAGAAGATATTTCCATTTACTTGTCCAACGGTGAAGGACATAAAAGTTGTCGCTCACGGTAAGGTCAGAAGGGCAAAAATCTACTATATCAGAGCTTTGAGGGGCAAAAAAGCTCGGATAAAGGAAAAACGTGAAATCAAAAAATAAAGAAGAGAAAGCGATATATCAGAAAGCGAAACACGAAGCCTGGGAGTGGGGAAAGGCCTTCGTGGTCGCTTTTATAATCGCCGTGGCGATAAAATTGTTTGTACTGGACACAATGGTTGTACCAACCGGATCCATGCTCCCAACCATTCAGATTAACGATAGACTCTTTGTAGATAAAGTAACGTGGCAATACCAATGGCCGAAAGTAGGAGAAATTGTTGTTTTTTGGACGCCATTTGTTGATAAATCATCACTTGGTATGTTAGGACCGTTCGACAAATTTATGGATGCGCTCAGCCCCTCAAAATTTCACGGGCATGTCAAATATGTAAAAAGACTTGTTGGAGTAGGTGGGGACACTTTGAAGCTGGTACCAGCTCCAGGTCATCCGTATCTATATCATTTAAGTGTTAACGGCAAAATACCCGATCCTCTTAAAAACAGGTTGTATTCAAAACAAGGGATATTTGCCGATCCTAATTTCTACAAAAAGTTGGCTCACCCTGAAAAATACCTGTACGATCCTAATTACAAGTTGTTTCTCTATTTCAACAAAGACACAGACTACACCGATTATTTTGACACTTCTTCTCTAAAATGGGGGAAGTACGTGACATTAGATGCGTCAAATGACGTTGTGGTCCATGTTCCCAAAGGATATTTCTTCGCAATGGGAGACAACACAACGGATTCCTTTGACAGTAGATATTGGGGATTCGTAGTTGATGAGAATATGGTTGGCGCACCATTTTTAAGAATATGGCCATTGAATCGTTTTGGTCCAGTAAAATTGAGTTATACAATGTAAAATTACAAAATGATGTGTTTAGGAGAAAAATGATCATGGAAGTTTGGTATCCATCGCATGTTGAAAGAGCAAAAAAAGTTATAAAATCCTTGGTTAAAGCTGTGAGTGGTATCGTTGAGATCGTCGATGCACGAGCACCGATGGCCACTCGTCCAATGGACATAGAGCCTTACTTCAACAGAAAAACCAAGGTGATTTTCTTGAACAAAACCGACTTGGCAGAGCCACGTGTGACGGATAAGTGGATAGATGCTTTCTCAAAGAGTGGGACAACGATTATGACAGGTTCCTTGAAAAAAATGAGAAATGTGAATAAGATATTCGAGCCTTTTAAGAGACGTTCAGGGGAGGCCAACATCGCGATAGTTGGTATGCCTAATGTTGGAAAATCCACGTTGGTGAATATGATAAAACGCCGTAGATCTGCTTCTATAGGTGATAGACCAGGCATCACACGAGCAGTTCAATGGATAAGAATAGGCGATCAACTTAAGATCTTGGATACACCAGGAGTTACTTATCCAAAGATTTTCAACGATCTTCTATATGCAAAGCTCGGTTTGTGCAATGTTATAGATGTTGAAAAAATCGATTTCGAGGCCCTTGTATATTATGAACTGAACCTTCTTTGCAAGATCAATCGTGATTTGGTTGAGAAAATTGCAGAAGGTTCATCCGTAATGGAAAGAGTCGAAAATTACGCAAAAAAACGTGGTTTTCTGTTAAAAGGCGGCTCTCTTGACATGAATCGTGCCCTTTTTACCATTCATCGGGAAATCACACATGGAGAATTTGGTAAAATTTCTTATGAAATGCCGAGTGATTACGATCGTATTTAAACAAGGAGGCAAACGAAATGGATGTATTTGAAAAGGTCAGAAGTATCATAGCCGAGAAATTAGGAGTTGAGCCGACGGAGATTACCGAGTCTTCTTCTTTCATAGACGATCTTGGTGCAGATTCTCTTGATGTTGTTGACGTGGTTATGGCCTTTGAAGACGAGTTTGGTGTTAAAGTAGGCGATGAGGATCTTGAGAAATTTTCAACAGTCGGAGATGTGGTTAAATATCTAAGCGATAAGATTCAAAAGTGATTGTCATCTTTCGAGATTGAGAGGTATATAAATGGGCAGTATCGATCTCCGAATGACGAAAAAAGGTGTTGTGCTTTTCATTGAAGAATATGAAGACTTGTCTCAACTTTTTGCGGATATCACCAACAAATTTTCGCAATTAAATGGTTTTTTCACTCCAGGTGATAAGTTGTCCATAATGGTTAAGGATCGTGAAAAGTACTCCAGAGACATTACAGAAATAGTTTCTTTTGTAGAAAAGATGGGATTCAAAGTGGGAGAAATACTCGTTGGAGAAATGAACAAGAAAGTGCCAAACAAAATGTCGGTGAAGCAAAAATTAAACGTCATCGAGAGTGAATCTTCGAAGCGTTTGAATCCCACTAAAGTTGTCAAGAAAACCATAAGATCCGGGCAAGCAGTCATACATGATGGTGACGTGGTACTCGTTGGAAATTTGAATTCAGGTGGAGAGGTAATCTCAGCCGGAAATGTCACCGTTTTAGGAGAAGCAAGAGGCGTAATTCGTGCCGGAGTTAAAGGGGATGAAAGTTCTATTGTCTTTGCGATTTCCATGAGTCCAGAGCTCGTACAGATAGCCGGCTATGTGGCTCACGTAACTGAACAAGTGAAAAATGCCGTTGCCCATGTCAGAAGTGGGAAAGTTATCTTTGAAAAATATGATGAAGTGAAATTTAACGTTGGGAGAGGTTGAATTCTGAAAGTTGTTACCTTTTCGCCAGAACTTACTCGCTTGCGAGCGATGGAGGTTCACCTTTTGGGTAAGAAAAAAGAATTATCGCCGCTTATTGATTCCAAGTACCCAGGGAGAAACGTTGTTTACATCGTGGATTCAAAGGTAAAGCTCTTTCATGCAGATGTCGTCGATGTGATAAACTCTTTTCCAATGTTCGCGGGAGAAAGGGCAAAGTCCATTGTTGGAGTTATGGACATCCAAAATCAATTGATAAACTTGGAAGAAAACGATCCAGTAGTGGTGGTATTAGGTGGAGGAACGGTTCTTGATACGTGTGGCTTTGCATTTGCAACGTTTGCAAAAAGAATGAAAACGATTTTCATTCCAACTACCCTCAGTGCCCAACTTGAAGGATTTTTCAAAAGCAAGAGCTACATCAATTTCGATAGGGTTAAAGATATCATGAGAGTACAATTCCAGCCAGATGTTCTTATCAACACAGAAGAATTTTCTAAAACGCAGAATTTTGAGGAGAAGAAAGCCTCATTTGTACACCCTCTAATGCTTGGTCTTTCTCATTCAGAAAGATTTTTTAGAACGGTCGTTAAGATTTTAGATTCTAATCTATTTGGAAATGAAGAAATGATGAGGTACGTTCTTTTCGAAAGTCTTCGAATGCGTGCAAATGTGAAGGGATTTGTTGGGGAAGGAAGCGCCCGGGCTTTGATGACAGCTTCTAAATTGGAGATGCCATACTTGATAGCTTTGCAATATGGGGTGTTGATAGAATCTTTTATTTCCAACAAATTCGGTTTCCTTTCAGAGGAATCTTTGCAGAAGGTGTACAATACTGTTAAAATGTGTGGTAACACGCACTTCGATCTTTCAAGCGCTGTTGAAGAACTTTCTTATTCCGATGAGCCAATAAAGGCAAAATTGCCGGTTAAAATCGGAACGGTGATAGATTATCGGATATTTCCAGGTTTTTTAACTGAAATGATATATTCAGCACATTCGAAAGGTTATATATAAAAGGAGGGAGAGAGTATAAATGGGCGAAAAAACGGATGTTTACTCTAAAATAAGGATGGTGATTCTGTTAGCCCTTGTAGCTATTATCATAGCGGTAATAGGATGGATGGCAAGTTTGAATGGGAGAATTACGGGCATAAAAGAAGAGATTAAGAACGAACAAAATTCTATTTCCTCGCTTCTCACTTCCGTAGCAAGCCTTACGGAAAAAGTCGACACCTTAAAGGCCTCAAGACTAACTGATAGAGTTATGGTGAATTTGCCTTCTCTTGTTTCTACTTATACTTCTGTTCAGCCGATGAAGTACGTCACGCTTTTGAGAAGTGCACCTTTAACTATTCCATCAAGTATAGAACTTACCACTGTGTCTTCAACTGACATTACAAGTTTTAAATCCATACTTGAAAAAACGAGGATTTATGAAATAATGGAAAGCAATGGAACGTACAGTATTGCTTATCCAGCATCGTTTGGAAAGACTTATTCTATTCAGCTTCTCTCTTCTCCTTATCCTGACAGGGTTATGGACTTGCTGAAGACCTTAAGGGGAGCTGGACAACCAGCATTTAAAATAGATTACCCCAGTCAATCGGCTCTGTTCCTTGGAGTTTTTTCGACGTATTCAAAGGCTGAAAAATATTTGAAATCCATTGATTCAACGCCTTTGATATCTGTAGTCGGGACGTCCAAATGGTTGCCAAGAAGAATTCCATAAAATAATGAGAACAAAAAGTAGAATTGTTTTGGGAATCGCCTCTTTGATATTTTTGACAGGGGCGATTGTTCTTTTTACGCCTTTTAGGGGTGTTAAAAGAACCAGGAATCCGTACAATGTTCAAGCCAGTTCGACCATTTTTTCTCCTTTAAATGTGAACAAGGCATCTGCTCGGGAATTTGAAAAGTTACCTGGTTTAGGGCCAACAAAAGCCAAAGCGATAACAGAATACAGAAAAAAGAACGGTCCTTTCAAAACGTCTGCTGATTTACTGAAGGTAAAAGGAATAGGTGAAGCAACGTTGAAGAAACTTTCACATTTTTTAACAGGGTTTTCAACTCCAACTTCATCAGGTAACTTTTCGAAGGATCTTGTTGACATTAATCACGCCGATGCACAAGAGATCGCATCTCTTCCATCAATAGGCCCAGTCAAAGCCAAATCTATAGTCAAGTACAGGAATTCTCATGGCCTTTTCGGTAACGTTAAAGGACTTGAAAAAGTAAAAGGTATAGGCCCTAAAACGTTGGATAAGATTAGAGATTTTGTTGTTGTTAAAAAGTAAAAATGGTATTATTATCTTCCAGGGGGTGATTTTTTGACAAGCGAAGTTTTTATGGATGTCATTTCTCAAGGGATATTTGTGCTTCTTACGGTCATAACGCCTGTTATGTTGTTGAGCCTTTTAATTGGATTGACCATAAGCATTTTTCAAGCGGTTACTCAGATAAACGAGCAAACGCTTACGTTTGTCCCGAAAATACTGGTAGTTTTTTTGACGTTGGCAATAACTGGCGGTTGGATGATGCAGAAGTTGGTCGATTATACCCAAATGCTTTTCACTCAATACATAGCCATGATTTGATGTTATGGATGTTCAAAATTTTATGCAGACGAGCTTCTTAGTCTGGGTAATGATCTTGGCTCGTATCACAGGTTTGTTTTCATTTTCGCCTTTCCTTGGAGCAACTTTTGTGCCTACAACAGTCAGAATATTGGTGGTTGTGGTTTCTTCGTGGCTACTCATGCCATATGCTGGAGTTAGCATTTCGATCTCCACACCAATTGGCGTCATCGCATGGATGACGTTTTTGAATTTCACGATTGGTATGGCCATAGGTCTTTTTGCAACGATATTTTTCGATGCCGTTCAATTTGCAGGCCGAATATATGGCTATCAAATTGGATTTGCAGTGGCAAATGTTTTGGATCCTCAAACTCAAACACAAGTTCCAATACTTGGTCAGCTAACTTATCTTATAGCCGCGTTTCTATTCGTCTCAATTGATGGTCCTGGTATTCTTCTGATCGCTATGGCCAATTCTTTGAAGAAAATACCTGTTGACTCACTTATTATTGGAACCGCTTTTGTTCCCACTTTTTGGAAGGAAGTCGGAACTATATTTTCAGTTGGCATTCAAATAGGATTTCCAATAATAGCTTTTATGCTTACAGTAACCATTGTACTTGGGGTTATGGCAAGAATTATGCCTCAAATGAACGTTTTCATGGTTGGAATGCCATTGAACGTTTTTGTAGGTTTGATCATGTTTTCACTTTTAATACCTATATGGTTTACGATTTTTGGAAATTCGATAGGATCACTTTCAAATAAAATAGCGATTTTGATAAGCGGGATGTAGGAGAAAAATGTGGATCGATCTTTCAATATTCGCCGATCCTGAAAAAACGGAGAAGGCTACACCTAAACGCAGGCAAAAAGCCAGAGAAGAGGGAAATGTTTCTCAATCTCCGGATCTTAACATGGCAATATCGCTTCTCGTTGTGTCAAGTGTAGTTTATTTCACTTTTGGTTCTTTGTACTCGGGATTTTCAAAGATCATCTTGGTTATCTCTTCGTCTTTTTCGGGTGCTGCCTCAATGTCCATCTCTGAAGCTGAGCATTATCTCGCATTTGCATTCTCCACAGCCCTGAGCTGGTTGATATTCATCATGATTGCTGGTTTATTGGGAGCAATGTTGCCATCTGTTCTTCAAACGAGATTTGCTTTCTCGTTAAAAACCCTTATTCCAGATTTCAAAAAAATAAATCCGATTGAGGGAATCAAAAAAATGTTTTCTCTCAGAACTCTTTTTGAGTTCTTGAAATCACTTTTGAAAGTTATCGTCATAGGTTACATTGGGTATGTGACAATTACAGGTGCATGGGGAAAATATTTCGCGATGTCACAGCAATCGTTAGAAGGTTCGGCTATCTTTTTAGGAAACTTCGTGTATCAGCTCCTCATGAAATTGGGGCTTGCACTTTTACTCATTGGAATATTAGATGTTTATTATCAAAAATGGGAATATGAAAGATCCTTAAAGATGACAAAAAAAGAAGTGAAGGATGAAATGAAAGATTACGAAGGTAATCCTCAAATTAAAAACAAACAGCGTCAAAAAATGATGCTTCTTGCACGTAGCCGGATGATGCAAAATGTGAAAAACGCCAATGTAGTTGTCACCAACCCTACCCACCTTGCAGTAGCGATTGAGTACAAAGAGAATATGAACGCTCCAAAAGTCGTTGCCAAGGGTGCTGGAGAAGTGGCTGAAAGAATAAGAAAGATCGCAAGAGAATACAAAATACCGATCCTTAGAAATCCCCCACTCGCGAGAGAGCTCTTTAAAAATGTTGAAATAGGAGAAGAAATCCCTTCAAGACTTTACAAAGCCATCGCGGAGTTACTCGTTACGGTGTATAAGATGAAGAGCAAAGTATGAGGTGCATTGATGTCTAAATACAATGATATTTTCGTGGCCGTTGGCGTTTTGTTCATAGTTTTACTTTTGGTTTTGCCGATTCCCGGCTGGACTCTCGATATGCTTCAGATACTTGATATAACGATATCAATGCTTGTTTTGTTGACAACTATGTATCTCAAAAAAGCCATAGACATCTCTTCTTTTCCAACCATAGTTCTTATATTGACCATATACAGGGTTGCACTCAACGTGGCTTCAACTCGCCTTATTCTTTTAGAAGGAAAGAATTTTGATGGTCGTGTAATACGTGCATTTGGAAACTTCGTCGTTGGTGGAAATTACGTGGTTGGTCTCGTTATTTTCTTCATTCTCGTTGTCGTACAATTCGTCGTGATCACGAAGGGAGCCGAAAGAATAGCAGAAGTTGCGGCTCGTTTCACGCTAGATGCCATGCCCGGAAAACAGATGTCCATTGACGCGGATTACAATGCAGGAATAATCACGGAACAGGAAGCGCGATCGAGAAGAGAAGAAGTGAGGCGCGAGGCTGATTTTTACGGTGCTATGGATGGGTCTTCGAAGTTTGTCAGAGGAGATGCAATATCAGGTATAATAATAGTGTTTATAAACATAGTTGGGGGACTTGTTATAGGGGTGATCATGCATCATATGAATATTGGTGATGCAGCACAAACTTACGTTCTTCTGACGGTTGGGGACGGGTTGGTTACGCAAATCCCTGCTTTACTCATGTCCACATCAAGTGGAATAATAGTGTCGCGAGCCGCGTCCACACATTCTCTTGGCCAAGATATAGTTGGAGAGCTTTCCAAAGAACCACGGGCGTTAACGATTACGGGAGTGGCAATTTTATTACTCGGAGTTTTCACACCATTACCGACTTTGTCAATGATATTGATAGGATTTACAACGCTTCTGTTGGGATACGTGGCATCACGTATGTCGTCAGCTGAAGAGAAAACCGTTGGTGAAACAGCGGCAGGGAGCCCGCCAGGATCTTCACAAACAGCAGGCGCAATTCCTATGAGCACGCCAGCTGATATGTCCGATATCATATCAACTGACACAGTGGAGGTAGAAATAGGCTACGGTTTAATACCACTTGCTGACAGAAGTCAAGGTGGAGATCTTCTTGATAGAGTGACAATGGTTAGAAAGCAAATTGCATATGAGCTTGGTCTCGTGATAAGTCCTATAAGAGTTCGTGATAGCGTGTTGCTAAAGCCAAATGAATACATTATAAAAATAGTTGGTTCTGAAGTGGCACGATATGAAATCTTTCCAAATAGACTTCTCGCAATGAACCCAGGAGTAGTAGAAGAAAAAATAGAGGGAATTCCAACTAAGGAACCGGCATTCGGACTTGAGGGTTTTTGGATCACGGAAGAACAGAGAGAAAAAGCCAGAGGGCTTGGATACACGGTTGTGGACGCCCCAAGTGTTTTTGCCACTCATTTAACAGAAGTTTTGAGAAATCATGCATCAGAGCTTTTGGGAAGGAGAGAAATGGAAATGTTAATTGATGGGTTGAGACAGAAAATTCCTTCCCTCGTCGATGAACTGATTCCTGGTATAATGAAAGAACATGTTGTGCGCAGAGTTTTGCAAAGGCTCTTGGAAGAGAAAATAACGTTACGTAATCTACCGTTAATATTCGAATCTCTTATAGAACACGGTGAAAGAACGTCGAGCATATCCGAACTTGTCAAGGAAGTAAGAATCTCTTTAAAGCGTCAAATCAGCGAGTCCGCAAAATCAGAAGACGGCTATGTTCATGCCGTAGCGTTATCTCAGGCTTTGGAAGAGAAACTAAGCGAATCGATGATAGTTTCAGGAGATAGAAAGATATTCAGCATCAACCCAGATGTAATGTCAAGGATCGTGGATTCTATTGCATCATCATTGAAAAAAATAATGGAAAAAGGAAATTATCCCGTGGTTATTTGTTCGGCCTCTATAAGAGAAGCGATGGCAAGGTACGTTTCGAAAAATATACCAAAGATACAAGTCGTTGCTTACGAAGAGATGACTGATGACGTTGGACTTAAAATAGAAGAAATCGTTAATGTGTAAAGGTGGATCATCATTATGAAATTGAAAAAGATTCTTGCCGCAAATATGGCAGAGGCAATGATAAAAGTGAAAAACGAGCTTGGAGACGATGCGATAATACTTCAAACCCGACGTGTAAGACGTGGAGGGTTCTTAGGCATAGGATCGAAAATGTATGTTGAAGTTACGGCCATGCAAGAAGACACAGAAAAGCCATTTGCACGCCTCAAAGATCCACAGCCGCTCATACAAGAATCCGCCTCACAATTAAAAGTGGAGTTGGAAGACATAAAACACACGTTGAAATCAGTTAACGATAAACTTTTATCGGTTCATACGACCGGAAGATTCCCGGAACCGTTCGGAAGCATTCATTCCAAACTTATAGAAGATGGTCTGCATCCAGCCGAGGCTGCTTCAATTATCGAAAAAGTAACACAAAATATGACACCAATTGAAGCTAAAGATAAAACAAGACTGTCTAAAGCTTTGAAAGTACATTTTGATGATATGGTTAAGACTGAAAAGGTAACCTTTAAAATCTCACAAAAAGCGATTTTGATTGGACCAACAGGTGTTGGTAAAACGACGACCCTTGCTAAAATAGCCGCTATGATGAAAATGAAAGAAAAAATTCCATTGACAATTGTAACTTTGGACACTTACAGAATAGCCGCAGCCCAACAGCTCAAAACTTATGCCGATATAATGCACATACCATTTAAAGTTGTTTACACTCCACAAGAGGCAGAGGAAGTTTCTTCCAATGTAAAGGATAATCTGATCATAGTGGATACTGCAGGAAGAAGTCAAAAAAATGAATTGAAGATCACCGAGATTTTTTCATACGTTCGCAGTATAAAGCCTGATTTGATCTTTCTTGTGATCGATGCGACAAAAAAGAGATCTGATGTTGAAGACATAATAGAACATTTTTCGTTGATGAAACCAACGCATATAATACTCACTAAACTGGATGAAACTTCTTCTTTGATTGGAATCATGGAAGCTTTGAAAAATTCAGGATTGCCTTTAAGCTTTGTGACGAATGGCCAAAATGTACCGGAAGATATAATGTACGCTGATGAAGTAAGCATTTCATCCCTGATCGTCAAGGAGGTACTTCAATGATCCATGACCAAGCTACGACACTGAGAAACAAATTGGAAACAGCTCGGTTTGTCGTTATCGCTTCTGGTAAAGGTGGCGTAGGGAAGTCCCTTGTAACTTTAAACACGGCTGTTTCGCTTGCAAACAACGGCAAAAAGGTGTTGGTAATCGATATGGACGTGGGTTTTGCAGATCTGGACGTTTTGGCAGGAATAAATGTCAAACATACACTCAAGGATTTTTTCAACGGTTTTGCACTTGAAGATGTGTTAGAAAAAACCAAGTACGGTTTCTGGCTTTTAAGTGGTGGAAACGACGCAAACGATATATACGCCTTTCAAATGGGGGAAAGAGAGAGGTTTTTTTCTGAGTTCCAAAGTCTTGGAAGTGAAATGGACTACATATTGATAGATATGGGAGCGGGGTATTCAGAAGAAATGGACAGTGCTTACACGGTCGCAGATGATTTTATTCTGGTTTTAACACCCGAACCAACGGCTATAATGGACGGTTACACTTTCTTAAAGATTTTATCCATCAAAGGGTTTAAAAGCAGACTGTTCCTGATGATCAACATGGCCAACGATCTATCAGAAGGACGTTTGCTCGGGAAAAGATTCCAAGAGATAGCTTCAAAATTCACGTCACTTCAATTTGAAAAGTCTTATTCGATGCTCAACGATCCAAGGGTAAAACGCTCTGTTAGAGAACAGAAACCATTTGTGTTGTCTTACAAACATATACAACCCACTTTTGGAATAATGGGGATAACATCTGCTATTATTGGCGAAGATACGGAAAGAAGAGGCCCTCAAAGGGTAGCGTTTACGGATAAGATAAAAAAATTCTTCAGGTGGGGGAGATAAAATTTGGCCTATTTCCTAGAAGAAGTGGATTTTAGTCGAATAAAACCTGGCTTGCCTTTAAGGATAGAGGTAAGTTCTACCGCGGGGTTTAGCGGCGGGAATTTTAAATCAAGCGTGGAAGATGTTAAAAACGGAATTGTGGAGGCCGCCATGCCTTCCTTGAAAGGAAGACTTGTGCCATTTCCGGTAGGGATGACTGCGAGACTTTCAGCTGTTGACAAGATGTCTCTGTACGTTTTTTATGGAATTGTTGTTGAGAACAGGGAAGAGAGTGGCATTCCAGTAACTCTTTTTAAAGTTCAAGGGAAGATCAGAAGAGTTCAAAGAAGACGTTTCCTTCGTATAAAATTCGTTTCCAATGGGATCTTGGAAATCCCTGAGACGGGAGAAAAAAGTCCTTTTATGAGCTTAGATGTTAGTGCTGGTGGTATGAAGATAGCCACCAAGGCCCATTTGGATCTTGGCATGATCGTTCGCGCCAATTTTGAATTTGAAGAGGGACTTGATTTTAAAAATCAAGAAGCCAAAGTTGTAAGAGATATTGAAGGAGACGAAAATGAGAAGGGCATTTATTTATATGGGCTTGCCTTTTTTAACGTACCCCTGTCTATGCAAGATAGAATAATGAGATTTGTTTTTAAACTGGAATTGAAATCGAGAGGAGGAAATAAGGATTGAGATGGAAAGATCGATTAAGCGATATGCAGCTTGATGTTTTAAAAGAGATGGGGAACATAGGTGCTGGAAACGCCGCTACGGCTCTTTCTAACATGATCGAAAAGAATGTAGACATAGAAGTTCCTAAAGTTAGGATTGTCGATCTTTCGGAACTGTATAAAATTCTCGAGTCTCCTGAAGAGATCACAGCTGCAACGGTAGTTGCGGTAAATGGTGAGGCTCCAGGGAAGATGCTCATGCTCTTCGGTTCAAAATCGGCAAAGGAATTAATTTCATTTTTGATAGGGCAAGAACCAGAAGATCTTACAAAACTGAACGAAATGCAGTCATCGGTCCTTATGGAAATTGGAAACATCATGTGCTCATCTTACATAATAGCTCTTTCAAATCTTACCTCTCTTTTCTTGGAAAGTGGTGTTCCAATATTGGCTGTTGATATGATAGGTGCCATTATATCTGAAACTTCGATCTTGACCGCCGAAGATTACGATGACGTGATAATGATAGAAAATCTCTTAAAGATTCGTGATGAAGGAAATGTAAATGGATTTATGATGATGTTCCCAGAGTCTGAAAGCCTTGAAAAAATATTTTCGAAATTTGGAATTCAATGAGGTCAATCGTAATGGGAACTAAGACCATCATAGGTATAGGAGAATATGCAGTTGCTGCTAATCCAACTGTTTTAGTCACGCTCGGATTAGGTTCTTGCGTAGGTGTTTGCATCAGAGACAAGCGTGCTAAAATTGGTGGGATGATTCACGTGATGTTGCCAGAATCCAAAAATAATTCAGGGAAATTGAGTAAGTACGCGATTCCAGGCATAAAGATCATGGTGGATGAGATCTTGAAAAAAGGCGGGAATTTGCGTAGCTTGGAGGCAAAAATTGCAGGCGGAGCCTCGATGTTCCAAACGAAAGGATTTGATATTGGGAAAAGAAACGTTGAAAAAGTAAAAGAAGCTCTTGTATCTCTTAAGATCCCTTTAGTCGCTGAAGATACGGGAAAAAACCGTGCGAGAAGCATAGAATTTCATCTCGAAACAGGTGAGCTCTTTATAAAAAAGGTTGGTGGGAAAGAGAAGATTGAACTTTCCAAAATGTAAAATATGGTTTTACATGTTTTTGCTGTTTACTTTGTTCTTTTTGCTTATGAATCTCGCTGGCGGAAGAACTTTTGCAGAGGCTGTTGTAAGATCGATGGTATCATCTGCTATACTGGAATTATTAGTTTATTTGGTGTACGTTGTTATTTTCAAAGGGAAGAATGAAAAACTTAAGGGAAACTTTTTTGATAAAAAGGATTCAGACAAATAAAGTGGGGTGGTGATATCTGCTGAGGGGCTACGTAGACAAAGAGTGGGCAGTGAAGGAGTTCACTCCGCTAATTCGTAAACTCGCATACGATCTCGCAAAGTCTCTTCCCCCTTCTGTAGAAGTGGACGATCTTGTCCAAGAAGGCGTAGTCGGATTATTAGGAGCAATAGAGCGTTTTGATCCCTCAAGGCATGTAAAGCTTTCTACTTATGTGGTAACACGTATAAAAGGAGCTATGTTGGACTACTTAAGAAGTATAGATTGGATGCCAAGAACGTTGAGAAAAAAGTTGAAAGCAGTTGAGCGTGCCAGAATGAAATTCATAAGAGAAGAACCGAATGTAGCCACAACTAAAATTGCCGAAGAGCTGGATATAAATGTAAAAGAAGTTGAGATAATAGAACGTGAGATACTTCGAAATCAGATACTCTCTTTGGATAAATATCTTCTTTCTAATGAGGAAATGAGCGATTTAATCCCATCAAAAGATCGTACGCCGGCCGAATTGTACGAAGACGAAGAGATAATTTTAAAACTCAAAGAGGCTGTTGACAGTCTAACAGACAGAGAGAAGCTGTTACTTTCGTTGTATTATGACGAAAATTTAACCTTTAAAGAAATAGCGCAGGTTCTAAGTATAAGTGAATCTAGAGTTTGCCAAATTCATTCGATTGCGCTTTCAAAAATAAGAGATAAATTGAAAGGGATGAATTGATTTGTTAAGACCCGTTGATCTGCAAGTTGTGATCGTTAAGGGAATTGACAATGTCCAAAATGTCAGTTATTCTCAACAAATGATGAGCTCGGCTCAGCAAACGACAAGTCTTGAAGAACAGAGGAAAGCAATGTTAAATCAAAGCAGAGTACTTTCAAGAGATAAGACTGAAAATCTCAACTTTTACAACTCAACAGATGGAAGAGGTGGAGCTGCTTATAATTACAACAAACACGGAAAAAATAAAAAGAGCTCTGATCCGTATCGAGGAAAGGTGATCGACGTACGCCTGTGAATTGGAAACAAAAAGTGAAAAATATGGCCCACAGTCTGAACATAAAGTCGGCAAAAGTCAACATTTATTCAGCAGGTAGGGAAGAATTGATCGTAGGCATTTCTTCGTTAATTGACAAAGGTCAAAAACCTGTGGTCATCCTCCCAGATGCAAAGCAGTCTCGGGAAATATCGCAAATCCTGAGTAAGTTTAATATTTCTCACATTGTTTTAGGTGATTTGGATATCCTTCCTTTCGAAACTTTGGAACCATCAAGAGAAAGTATTTCATCGCGAACAGAGGCTCTAAATAGCCTTTTGTTAAAAGAAGAAGTCGTGATTTCGGACGTGATGTCAATTTTAAAACGAACCGCCCCACCTTCTGCAATGGTAGAGAGTCGTG
>CAYYEU010000003.1:0-39425 GCA_964470975.1 uncultured Mesoaciditoga sp.
AAGATAATCAGGCGTAGAGAAACCTTTGAGGATTTAACACGCTTTTGATCTTCTTTTGTCAAAGTGCACGTTCACTTTGACAAACAAATGAGCAATTTCATTGAGAAGCTTGAAATGAGGATGGGATTTCCTAAGAATTCTTTATGATTTCACCCCAAATTGTTTTTATTTCTTTTCTTGTAAAAAACAAGATCATCAAACCTGCCGTTAAAATCTCAAGAATGATCTTTGGCAAACTTGGAATCCCCGATAACGGAAACAAAAACATATAAACATAAACAGCGGATAGTCCAATTACAAAGACAGTTTTCAAACTGAATAATCCAGAAATCTTGAATTTGTACTTGAGGTCTATCCACAAAACGATCATCCACATGAAAGACACGATACTTGAAGATGCCGCAATTCCGCCCTGCTTAAAAGCTCCCATCAAGAGCCAATCCATGTAAGCGTTTAAAAAAATCAAAAGGACACTCAACAACGTCAGCCTTAAAGTTCTTTTTTTAGCAATGTAAATATTTCCAAGAGCACCATCTATTGCCGCAGTTACCATCATCGTTGAGAATCCAACAACAGCAGCGGCTGTCATATGAACGGAATGTGTATTAAAAGCCCCTCTTTCATATATAACGCTCACTATCCAATTAGCTGCGATTGTAGTGAAAGCTGCTAAAGGCGTCAAAGTGTTGATGAAAAATTCGATCATTCTTTTTGTTTTTGTCTTTAAGGTCACGTCGTCTGAAGCAATGGCACTTTCCGAAACACTTGTTAAAGAAGAAGTCAACAGCCCACCCGATACGAGGCTATAGATAGCCACGATTATGCTGTAAGAGTAACTAAGGGCCGACACGCTACCAACAGGTAAAGAAGAGGCAAACCCTTTGTCTACGAGATTGTTGATTGTTCCAAAAGCCGTTGTTAAAAAGAGCGGTGATGCGAAATACAGAATTCTTTTTGTTTTCTCTGATGATAATTTGGCAAATGGGAACTTTCCCCATATTTTAATTCCAAAGACATACGAAGCAAACCCAACCGACGCAACTCCCATCTCCACCGCCACAACGTATCCTCCTTCTTTCATGAAAGGGGAAAAAATCAAAAGTCCGATTATTATCACAGGATCTGTGAGAAATAAGGCCAAAGAGTACTGAAAAAACTTCCTTTCTGCTCTCAAAAAAGTGCCAAAAAGATTTGCCCATCCCATTAAAATAGGCAAAATGGAGAACAGTTTTAAGTATTCCCGTGCAAGTTTAACTGTCTCTTCAGAAAAACCAGGGGCAAAAATCCTTATCCAAAAATCAGGAAATATAAAAAGTGTGAGTCCAAAAACGGACAAGAACACCGATGTAAACCCCAAAATTCCCCTTGCGTAGTTTATGGCGGAATCATTCCCGTTTTTAGATTTTTCCTCCAAATAAAGTGGTATTGCAACTGCGGCAAATGCACCGGCAATTATTCCAGCAATGAAATTCGCCGGTTCTATGGCTATAACGACGGCATCGTAACCTTTGCTTGTCCCAAAGAACATTCCTAGCAGAACATGCTTAACGAATCCAAAAAGCTTTGAGGACAGAGCAAAGAAAGTTATCCAAAAAGCTCCACTGATTATCGTTTGGTTTGATTTTAGAAATTTAGAGAACCTGCTCGCCGTCTCTACTCTTATTCTCACCAAGACCTTTCGAAAAAGCGTTAACTTCATCAACATTGATGGCATTCCAAACGAAATTATACTACTGTCGTGAAGAAAAAGTATGTCATACTCCTCTAAAAAATACGAATTGTCGTTGTGGAAATCAATTCTGTCTTAACATGAAGTTCAAGCGAATCCATCTACGGAGTGTACGCAATCGTTAAGAATCACCGGCATTCACATTTTGAAACTCGCAAAGGATTGACATTTTTGACTTATTTGATTATAATATCACTGTATTAGTACAATAATACGGAAGTGTGAAAACAAAATGCAAATGAGTGTGGATTATCATTCTGACATACCGGTGTACAAGCAAATTGTTAGGGCGATCGAGGACGCAATTCTGTCCAACGAATTGAAGAAGGAGGATGAACTTCCGTCGGTCAGAAAATTGGCACTTGACATCAAAGTCAATCCCAACACGATCGCGAAAGCTTATTTTGTTCTCCAATCAAAGGGATATGTGTATTCTAAGCCTGGTATAGGTTATCGTGTGGCAAACCCTTCAAAACTTTCTTTTGAAGGACGTTTTAAAGAACTTGATGAAATTTTGGAAAGGATCGTGATCAAAATGTCAAGATTTGGTCTTTCAAAAGAAGAAGTTGAGAAAAGAACATCCAAAATTGTGGAGAAGGTGTTTCATAATGAGCGCAATTGAGGTTAAAGATCTTTCGAAGGTGTACAAGAATGGAGTCAAAGCTCTAAGAAAGGTAAGTTTTTCCATTCCGAGTGGAAGCGTTTTCGCGATACTTGGTCCGAATGGTGCAGGAAAAACGACAACGCTCAAATGCTTGCTTGGCATGTTGAAACCGACCTCTGGAGAGATTTTGGCGTTGGAAAGGCACCCTTTTCCTGACGGTGTGAGAGATGCCTCTTTCGTGCCGGAAGAAAAATCCCTTTACGATTGGATAAAAGTTTCAAAAATGGTGAAGATCTTCGCATCTTTTGCACCAAATTTTTCTTTTAAAAGGTTTGAAAAATTGTCCAAAAGGTTGAGTTTAACGATGGAAAGGAAGATTGGCGAATTATCTCAGGGAAATAGGACGAAATTGTACGTTTCTTTGGCTTTTGCTCAAAACGTAAAACTCTACGTCTTGGACGAACCAACGTGGGGGCTCGATCCGCTCATAAGAAAAGAAGTTCTTGACGTTGTCAAAGAAAATGCAGCAGATAAAAAAACCGTCGTGTATTCGTCACATATTCTTTCAGAAGTTGAAGAAGTTTGCGATGCACTTATCATACTAAGAGAAGGAAAGATCATGTACAACGGTACACTCGATAATTTAAAAGAAAGGAACGGTTCCAACCTTTCAGAAACTTTTCTCGGGATGTTCAGGAGTGAGAAAAAATGAAAATGTACAAAGAAATAAAGGCCATACAATTAAGGTTGATTGTGATGATGATCATCATGGTAGGGGCTGCCATAGCGATAGTGGTGTTGAAGAACTTTGCAGTTGGCATGTTGAATTCGCCTATGATGCAGGAATATTTGAAAAACTCTCCTTACAAGAATGTTCTATCTCTCATAAACAAACTTACAAACGACTTTTCATATTACACTTACTCCCAATGGTTCGGAAAAAATTACGTTCAACTGGCGGCTTTGGTAGCGATCGTCTTCAGCTTTCCAGTTTTCAGTAAAGAAAGAGAAAAGCATACGATATACCTGTTAGTTGGACGAATGAACCGCTGGGAGGTTTATTCGTCCAAAGTGTTGGTAGGATATATGTCTGTGGCGAGTGTGATGTTCGCGGGAAGTTTCGTATATCTCTTGACGGCATATATCATGAAGTATTCCCTTTCATTTTCCATGATGTTTTCTTGGACCATGATGGCAACGATCGGAACACTTTTGCTCTATCAAATAGGAACTTACACTTCACTCATTTTCAAAGATCAGATCAAACCCTTTCTTTTAGACTTAGCAATTTACATAGGGCTCTACGTTTCTGCGCTCTTCAAGCAGACAAAATTTTTAGATCTTTTCGGTTATATGAGCAGAAGTGATGTTTTAAAAGGTGCAGGTATCGCCGTTTTTCCAACAATTGTGATTCTTTCTGTGTGTGCCACGATCTTCATAGGCGAGTACTTTCAATTCAAATACATGGATTTGTAGGAGGTGGATCATGATCGTAGTGACAACGGAAAATGTACCAGGATACAAAGTGAAGGAATTTTTAGGACTTGTAAGAGGAAACGCCGTTCTTTCGAGGAACGTCGGAGTTGACATCGCTGCTGGTTTGAAAACGTTGGTAGGCGGAGAGATAAAAGGTTACAAGGAACTACTCACGCGCTCAAGGGAGTTGGCAATGGAAAGGATGATAAATGATGCCGAAAAGTTGGAAGCTGATGCCATCGTGATGACGCGCTTTGCCACGAGTCAGATCATGTCCGGAGCTGCCGAAATGCTTGCGTATGGAACAGCTGTAAAATTGGAAAAAATGTGATAAAATATAGATAGAGCCCTGCAAATATCCGTTGCTTTTTCTTAGTGATCTCCCCTTCCAAAGCGAAGGGGATTTTCGTGAGGGATCTCAATTTGAAAGTAAGGTGAGTTAAGTGAAACTCAAACCTACTTTTTCGTCTTTTCTCTTGAGATACTTCATTTTCACATACTTTCTAATTTGGTCCATTTTCGCCGTGGCAATAAGAGGTGAAATGGGATTAGGATGGTACATTTCCCTATGGATATTTATGACCATTATCCCCGCAGTCATTCATACCTTCAAGAGAGTTAAATTCAGCTGGTTCTTTTGGATAGGGATGCTAGATCTTATGGCTTTTCTTCCGAAAATCAAGCCAATCTATTCCAGATTGATATCTCTTTCCACAAATGGAAGCTACCAAGATATTCTTAAATGGTTTCAAAACCTTTCGGAGATAAAAATTTTCGTATTTGTCTCCATCATAGGCATCGTTGTCACCCAGCTTTACAGGCTGACTTTTTCTTACGAGGTGAGTGAAACGAGTATATCACTGAGATCCGGCATCTTTTCCCGAAAGGATAGAACCATCATATCAGCTCACATAACAGATCTCGATGTCGTAAGGGGCTTCCTTCAAAGAATGATCGGAATAGGAACGATCATCCCGATCACTTCTTCCGGCATGGGAACGGGTGCCAACACGGTTTTTGGTGGGATCGAGGCTCAATCCAAAGCGGGCCTTGGTGGAATTGCTGGAGCCGCACGCTCAGAAAAAGTGGAAATCGTAGATCCTACAAATTCCATATATGGAGTTAAAAACCCCGAAAAGGTCAAAGAAGAAATACTCTTGCTCATTCAAAATAAAAAATAGGAAATGCTCTGAATCACTTGTGAAAGAAATATGAAAAATTTCAACCCTTTCAAAGTTGAAAAGTCAAAACCAACGAATCAAAAAATCTTTGGAGGTGGTTTAAATGAAGAAGTTCTTAGTATTACTTTTTGTGCCTTTGCTTTTGTCAGTGGCTTTCGCTGCCAATTTCACGGTGTCCCCCACGGTAAAGCTGAACATTCAAATTCAGATTCTCTCTCTCGCAAATCGGTTACAAATTACCTCAACTCAAGCCGCATCTATTTCCAGTAGCATGAGGGAATTCAAAAGCACCGTTAACTCACTTGAAGAGAGGCAAGTTAAAGCTCTTACTTCTTTAAGAGATGCGCTACTCAGTAAAGACAAGGACAAAATATCCAAATCAAAAGAAGCATTTAGACCTCTTGAAAAAGAATATCTCAAAGCTATCGAAAACTTCAAAAATTCGATCGCATCTGTCATAACTCTCAAACAGGCCATAGATGCAAAAAAAGTTGTCTCGTACTTCTTAAAACAAGAGGGCGGCCCTTTAACTGACATGTTCAAAAAGTTTGCCATAAACGAGAGAAAACAGATGAATCCCAACGCCAAATTCAATCCCAATCGAAAAACTCTGCAGAATCGAGTTGAAAAACCAAGTCAAATGCCTGAAACAAAGCGCCCCGCATTTTCAAGAGGGAAAACGTTTGAAAATCCTAACCTGCTTTTGAGAAAAGCAGAATTCCTTCATTTCATTGTGAATTCAAATATCTACGATTTGATAATTAAAACTCTTGATTCAATCCATACAACCGCTAACGTCACGACGAAATAATAGTTTTTAGAACCTCAAGTTTAATTTGGGAAACACCTATCGATTTTAAAAAGTTAACAGGATTTGGGTGTCCATCTAAAATGATGAAGGCAGCTGCAAAGAATTCGCTGCCATCGAGAGGGCACCCAATTTCTTTTGAAGCATTTTCTTCTACATCGTATGGTTTCTCGCTATCTACTATTTGAGCGATGTTTTTTCCAATTTTCCATGAAATATCGACGATGGAAGGCACAACGTCCTCAACCGCTTCTTTCATGGAACTTCCAAAAGCGTTTACTTTCAAATACACTCTGTACAAAAACAAAAACAAAGCAATGGTTTCAATCGATCCGGAAAATGCCACAGCGCTCTGTGTCAACACTTTTTCTGCTGAATATGGATGAATGCCATGAATTTTTACGATCTCCTTGAATAAGTTAAGCAAAGACTCGTCAAAGACTTCTTTTTTTGGTACAATTCCATCTTTTACGTCCTTTAATCTTTCGGAGAGTTCGGCATTTCCTGAATTTAAAAATTTCGCAAGTTCTTGGATGTCGATATTCTTAGTCCAATTGCGTTCTAATTCCAAAAGCCCTTTTCTGTAGACAAAATCCGGGTCTTGATTTTCAGTACAAATTGGCATTGCTTTACTCATCATACCGTTGAAAGCATAGACATCGATGGAGGCAAGGAGAAATCCTTTCCCCATTATTCCCTTTTTTTCACCAAGTTTTACACTTTCAAGCGCTTCTTCGTAAAGCCCTACGAGTTTCTGAATTATCACAAGCTCTGTTACAACCTCAGGTGCATCTATTCCATTTTCTAATAATTCTTTCAACAACTCCAAGGCATCGAAAACTTTTCCCAATCTGTACAACGAATAAGAAAGATTGTACTTCGCCTGCCATTCGCCCTCTTTTTTTGAGATAGACGCTTTGAATTCTCTTTCTGCAAGTGAGAACTTTTGCAACATGTTGGCCGCAACGCCTACTCGCCAATGAGTGGATGGAAGGTTAGGATCGATCGAAAGCGCCTTTTGGTATAACGTTAAAGCGGATCTGGCTTCTCCTAATTTGAGATAGGAATCTCCCATCACGATGTAAGAAAGAGTGAAGTTTGGATCGATATCCATGATTTTTTTACATTCTTCTATCGCATCTTCTGATTCGCCCTTAGCCATAAGCGTCCTTGCCAATTCCAAACGCGCTGGCAAGAAATTCCCATTCATTGTAATAGATTCTCTCAAAAGCAGTTCGGACTTTTCGAGTCCTCCAATCTCTCTTTCTATTATTCCAAGATGAAAGGGATATCTGTAATCTTTTTTGTGGGAAACGGCTTTCTGAACGTATTCACGGGCTTTGTTGAAATCTCTGTGATTTATTTCATCCCTTGCACGATCGTAAAGCATATAAACGAGATACGATAAGTAGTAATCCACCTTTTTGCCGGTTTTCACTTGAGCCTCCAACCCACGTAAGATCACATCGTTTGGCAATTCGTTCTTGTTGACCACTTCTTCGAAATCTTCTGCAAGAATAGGGAGTTTTACCGGTAAATTCGCAATCTTCGCTTTGGCTGGATCAAGGGGCAAATACACTATAACGGTTTTCAATCCTTATCGTCCAATCCGTAAAGTTTCAATTTTTTCATCAGTGTTTTTGGGTTTATCTTAAGAACTTCACATAACTTTTTTCGCTCCAAACCGTGTACGCGTATAGCCTGTTTTATCAGATCACGTTCAGCTTCCGCTAAGACCATTTTCGTGTATTCTTTCAAACCTGGCATATTTTTCATATCGCCTAAGTGGTGTTCCATCTTATCTTCACCAGAAGCAAAAGACTTGCAAAAGTTCATAAATTCCCTCCAATTCTCATTCCATTTGGATCTTCTCATTCTGTTGATCACATCTTGAGAGATTTTCATGTTGACAACTGACATGTTTTGACCCACGATCGATAAGAAAAACCTCAAGATTTTTGGTAAGGATTCATGAACTTCTCTGATAGGAGGTATTCTTACCTGGCTTATCCCAACGAGTTGTTTTAAAAACTCCGGAATGTTCCCTTCATTTTCAAAGTGAAACAGCGTTCTCGCCACACATCTTTCCTTTCTTTCACTTAAATATGGGGAAAACATTCCTTGAGAGGATGAGCGTGCAATTTTTAAGATGGTGTGCTCCGAGCAACTGTCGCAATTCATGAGAATCAAAACTCCTTTTTTTGAAAGAAGTGGAGGATGGGTTTTTGTGCCAAATATTCTCAACAGTCCTTCCTCTTCAGAAATGATCCCAAAATCCATTACTTCATGATTTTCGATAAGAGGCCACAACAGCCAATCTTCCAAAAGTCCATCTTCGGCGATCACCACAGAGGTTCTCGAAAGTGAATTTTGAGAAAGGGTTTTGTAGGCTTTCGCCATCTTGGGGCTCAACATAACCGGTTCTATCAAGAGCTTTTCAACCTTCTTCACAGCGTTTATCTCCTTACGCTCTTGAACGATTTTGTCCACAAGCTCAAGCGTTAAAATCAAATCATCCACATGAAGATTAAGAACTCCTTTCAAACGCTGTTCCCCAACGTTTACAATGAGAGTTCCAAACTTTGAAAATTCCACGGCCACACGCAAACTCCCGGGATCTCTGATAATGAGAACATCCCAAAAGTGTGAGTACACATTGTCTTCAATCTTTTTGTAAAAAACAGGTCTGAATTTCTCTAACTTTTTCTCAAACTCAAATGGAGCTAAAAGATCGAGCATGCGCCTACCTCGTCAGTCGGGCACTATGAATGTTCCGCTCTTTCCATTCAAAGCCTCTGCAACTTTCTCAAGAGAAGTTATGATACATTGTCTGTTTGTGGTTTTGACAAATGAAATGGCAGATTCTATTTTCGGTCCCATTGATCCAGCGGGAAAGTACCCTTCACTCATAAGTGAGCTCGCTTCAGAAATGGTCATCTTATCTATGGCCTTCTGATTTGATTTTCCAAAATTAAGATAAACTTTCTCAACGCCCGTAAGTATCACAAAAATGTCGACATCAAGTATTCTTGCTAAAAGTGAAGATGCCCTGTCTTTATCTATAACAGCTTCTACACCTTCAACGGTACCGTCTTTCATCCGCATCACGGGTATCCCTCCGCCACCAACTGTTACCGTGATGACTCCATCCTCCATAAGTTCCTTAACCAGTTCTTTTTCAATTACATCTAAAGGTTGCGGAGAAGGAACAACTCTTCTGTATCCCCTGCCGGCATCCTCTTTTATCTTCCATCCTTTTTCTCTTGCAAGTTTTTCTGCCTCTTTTTTTGAGTAAAAAGGCCCAACTGGCTTTGTGGGGTTTTTGAAAGCTGGGTCATCAGGATCTACAACTACTTGAGTGACTATTGCCGAACATTTTCTGTTCATTCCCCTTTTTATAAACTGATTCTCGAATGACTGGACGATAAGATAACCCAACATACCTTGAGTGTACGCGTCATTTACATCCAATGGAAGAGGAGGTAGAACTTCCTTTGCATGATCTTGCTGAACTAAAAGATTTCCAACTTGGGGTCCATTTCCGTGGGTAACGACGACATTCAAGTCGTCCAAAGCGTCGATCAAATAAGAAGACGTAGTCCAAAGGTTTTTCCTCATTACCTCTGCCGTGGGTAATTCCTTTGGGCCTTGAATAGCATTTCCTCCTATTGCTATAACAGCACTTTTTTTCATCGTTTTTTCCTCCTATTTTTTCGCTGAAAGTGCCCCAAGCGCTATAGAAGCAAGTTTTGCTTTCGCTTCGTCCGCTCTCGAAACTATTACAATCGGCGCCTTTGCTCCAAGTACAACACCGCCTATGATGTAGTGCGCACAGTAGTCAAAGGATTTTCCCAAGAAGTTTCCGGAATGTATATCAGGCACTAACAGTATATCGGCATTGCCTGCCACTTCACCGGTCACTTTTTTTATCTTTGCCGCTCTACGATCTATTGCGTTGTCAAACCCTAACGGGCCATCTACAACACACCCTGTTATTTGTTTTCTTTTCCACATGGCGGCTAATTGAGCGGCTTCAACGGTTTCTGGCATATCTGGATTAACAACTTCCACAGCGGCAATACATGCCACTTTGGGGTTGTCGTTTCCCATCTTGTGGAAAAATTCAACCGCATTTTTTATTATTTCGATTTTTTGATCAAGGGTGGGCCTTATGATCATTCCACCATCGGTGATCCCTATTAGTCGCCCGCAATCTTTGGCTTCCACCACGGTCAAATGGCTCAACAGCTTCCCGCTTCTTAAACCCCATTCTGGATTCAAAACCGCTTTGAGTAAAATGCTTGTTTTGACGAGACCTTTCATGAGGATATCGGCTTTCCCACTTGAAACAAGACTAACTCCTGTTTGGGACGCTTCGTACGCATCTTTCGCGTGTACTATTTCAAATCTCCCTTTCATTCCCAGCAAATCAAGATTTTGAGACACTTTACCTTTATCACCAACAAGAACAGCATCGACAATTCCAGCTTCGGCTGCTTCATTGACCGCTTTTATACCTTCTATGTCTTCAGCACCAACCAACACTATTTTCTTTCTGTTCTCTCTTATCTTGTCAAACACATCCGAAAAAGTTTTCATCGCTTTCCTCCTCAAACGACAAGTATCTTACTCAACCGTTAAAAGTGGTTGATCCATTTCCACTTGCTGGCCTTCTTTTACGAATATCTCCTTTACTTTGCAATCTCTCGGTGCCAATATCTCATTCTCCATTTTCATTGCCTCTATTACGATCAAGGCTTGCGCATCTTTAACCACGTCTCCAGGTTTCGCGTTTACTTTCAACACCACTCCCGACATTGGAGCGGTAACCTTTTCTTCATTTCCCGTTGCCACCGTGGATGGTGCTGGAGCTGATGGTGCTTTTGGCACCTCAACTGGCTTGGTTTTAGTAACGTCAGGCACTGAGGTAGGTGTGCTTTGCGGAGGTGGCGTTTTAGGTTGAGATGGTTGAACTGACTGCGGTGGTTGAACTTGCTGCATTGATTGAGTCATTCCAACCTCTTCAACTTCTACTTCATACATTTTTCCGTTGACTTTAACCACGTATTTTCTGCCCATTTTATTACCCCTTTCTTATTTTCTCTTAATTCTCCATACATTTTGAGCATTGTGCAGGCGCCAAAGGTTGTTGGCTTTCCTTTCTACACGTTTTATAGACACTACCTTTCCTTTCACTGGCGTGTACGCTGTAAGAGCTGCGCTTATTACGGCGACGATCTCTTCATCCTCATCGAATTCGTTCATTGTTTTCGTAAGAACAGTGCTTTTTTTCTCAGACGTTTCTGCTACGCTACTTGATGTAGTTGACGCAACTTTGGGTGTCTCTTTTTTCTGTCTCTTTTGAGAGCTTTTTTTGAAGAAATGCCCAACTATTGCAAAAAATACCGCTATTAATCCAAGTCCTCCAAGAGCTACTATGATTCCAACTATTGAAACAGTCCATGTTCTTTCCATTCAAAGACACCTCACAGTGGAATGTTGCCATGCTTTTTGGAAGGTTTTCCCTCTGCCTTAGATGAGAAAGTCTCCAAAGCTCGTACAAGATAGGAACGAGTCTCAGATGGAAGCACGACGCTGTCAACGTAACCACGCGATGCTGCCACGTATGGATTTGAAAACATGTCAGCGTACTCTTTTATCTTCTCTTGTCGCGTCTTCTCAGGTTCGGAGGAAGCTTTTATCTCTTTTCTAAAAACTATATTTGCGGCTCCTTCAGGTCCCATAACAGCTATTTCTGCACTTGGCCATGCTAACACCAGATCGGCACCTAAGTGTTTGCTTCCCATGGCGATGTACGCTCCACCGTAAGCTTTGTGAGTGATGACGGTTATCTTTGGAACGGATGCTTCACTGTAAGCATATAGTAATTTCGCACCGTGACGAATTATTCCACCATATTCTTGAGTCGTTCCAGGCAAAAATCCTGGGGTGTCGGTAAAAGTGATAATTGGCATGTTGAAAGCGTCTAAAAATCTAATGAATCGTGCCGCCTTATCCGACGAGTCTATATCTAAAACCCCTGCCAAAACTCTGGGTTGATTTGCAACGATCCCAACTGAATGCCCGTTGATCCTTGCAAAACCAGTTATCATGGAACGTGCAAATTTGGAATGAACTTCGAAAAACGTTCCCGGATCGATTACACGATTGATCACTTCCATCATATCGTAAGGTTTATGGGGATCCTCAGGAATGATCGTGTCCAAGGATTTATCCAAAGGAACTTCCATCGGTTCAGAAAGGGGCGGTTCTTCCATGTTGTTGGAAGGAATGTAAGACAAGAGTTTTTTAACCATTGAAGCAACTTCTTCATCGTTTTTTGCAATAAAATGGGCCACGCCGCTTTTTGAATTGTGTACCATTGCTCCCCCAAGTGATTCTTGTGTAACGTTTTCTCCAGTTACCGCCTTTATGACTTCTGGACCGGTTATGAACATCTTGGAGGTTTTATCAACCATTAAAACGAAATCAGTGATTGCAGGAGAGTACACCGCGCCACCAGCACAAGGACCGGCTATAACGGTAATTTGTGGGATCACCCCAGAAGCAAGTGTGTTCCTGTAAAAGATCTCCCCATAACCGTAAAGAGAATCGACTCCTTCTTGAATGCGTGCACCACCAGAATCGTTTATGGATATCATCGGTATGCCAAGCTTCATGGCCATATCTTGTATTTTAGCGATCTTCTTGGCGTGCATCTCTCCAAGGGAACCTCCTTGAACCGTGAAGTCCTGTGAAAAGACAGCCACATTTCTGCCATCGATCTTTCCCAGTCCCGTTACAACTCCATCGGCAGGAAATGTTTTCTTATCCAATCCGAAGTAAGTGCATCTATGTTTCACATGATCGTCTATTTCGATAAAGCTCCCTTTATCAAGGAGGAGGTTAACACGTTCTCTCGCTGTGAGTTTTCCAGCTGCATGTTGTTTTTCAATTCTCTCTTTTCCACCACCAGCTTGTATAGTTTTTCTACGTTCCAAGAGTTCTTTGTTTTTGTCCATTTCACTTCCTCCTTTCGACAAGTTCTAACAAAATGCCGTGAGTGTCCTTTGGATGAACAAATGCCACAACGGTGTTCCCTGCTCCAGCCTTTGGCTCAGAGAGCACTCTGTAACCTTTTTCCTTCATCTCTTCAACAGCCTCGTTCACATTGCTAACCTCAAGTGCCATATGATGAAGTCCCTCTCCACGTTTTTCAATGAATTTAGAGACGGTACCGTTTGGATCGAGATCCTCGAGAAGTTCTACACGTGATTCACCGATCTTCACCATTACGACTTTTAGCTTTCTGTCTTCTAAAAGCTCTTCTTCCGTTTCGAGTTTTAAAACGTCTGAGAACATTTTAGAAGCTTCTTCAGCAGACTTCACAGCAACTCCAATGTGATCTATTTTCAGTGTTTTCATAATCAATCACCCAAAGGTGAACTCACCATCCCTTCAATTTTCTATTTTTGGCTCTCATAATGATTCTTACACAAAGCATCAATAAGTTTTCTCCGCAGTACATCAAGCTCGAGTTCTTCATCCCTTAAATCCACTTTCTCAATTAGAGCGTCTAATTCTCTTTTCAGTGTAGATTGAGCATGATGAATTAATCTGTTTTTCCTTCTTTCTTTCAAAACTCCATTTGAGGATATCGTGAAAAATCTTTCATCCAACGCCTCTGCCAAATCGCTCACTCCTTCGCCAGTTAAAGCGTTGGTGAGGTAAACAGGCACTTCCTTTTTCCCCATTGCCATAGCGGCTCGAAGCCTTGAAAGCAATATTTGTGATTTCGGATTGTCGGATTTGTTTATCACGAACATGTCCGCGATCTCCATTAAACCGGCTTTCATCATTTGAACCTCATCACCACTATCCGGGGAAAGAACCACGACAACAGTATCGGCAACGTTTGCTATATCAACTTCAGATTGCCCCACGCCAACTGTTTCCACAATCACGTAGTTCATTCCAAAGGCCTCAAAAGCGTTACATGCTTCGTAGATCGATGGTGAAAGTCCCCCCAGCGCTCCCCTACTGGCAAAGCTCCTGATAAAGATGTTTTCGGATGTGGCATGTGATTGCATTCTAACACGATCTCCCAACAAAGCTCCACCTGTAAACGGGCTTGATGGATCTATCACGATTGCTCCAACTCTTCTTTCTTGCATCTCGTTAAGAATGGAATTCACAAGAGTGGATTTCCCTATGCCAGGGCTTCCAGTCATTCCTACAACGTGAGCTGTCGATTTCTCGAGTTTTTCGAGGATAATACTTGCCTTGTCCGGTTCATTCTCACACAAGGATAAAATCTTGGCTAAAACACGCCTTTCTTGCCTCTTCATCCCTTCTATCAATTCAATTTCATGTGTTTGAATGCTCGACAAAACTCTTCACCTGCTCTGCAATCTTGGACGTTGGGGTGCCGGGGCCGTAAACTTCAACCACACCTATTTCTTTTAACTTTCCAACATCTTCTTCAGGAATTATACCACCCACAAAGACAGGTATACTTGCCTTTTTTTCCCTTAAAAGTTCGAGTATCTTGGGGACCAATTTCATGTGAGCACCAGAAAGTATGGATATGCCCAAAACATCTACGTCTTCATCAAGAGCAGATTGAGCAATTTGTTCTGGTGTCTGTCTTATTCCTGTGTATATAACTTCCATTCCCGCGTCCCTCAACGCTCTGGCTACAACTTTGGCTCCTCTATCATGTCCGTCAAGACCAGGCTTTGCTATCATAACTTTTATCATGATTTTTCGCCTCCCGTACTTTTTTATATCGTGATCGACTCCCTGTACTCACCAAAAACTTTTCTCAAAACGTTGGAAATTTCGCCTACAGTCGCGTAAACTTTCACGGCATCTATTATTGGACGCATGATGTTGTCATTCGATCTTGCAACATTTTCAAGAACGTTCAAACTCTTCGCGACTTTTTCGTTATCACGTTTTTGTTTCAAAGCACGCAATTTGTCTATTTGTTCCTTTTCAACAGCATCGTTTACTTTGAGCAAAAGTTCTGGGGATTCTTCCTCAACTGCGAATTTGTTGACTCCTACAACAACTTGCTCACCAGATTCTACTTTTTTCTGGTATTCATAAGATCTGTTGCTGATCTCTTGTTGAACGTATCCTGATTCTATCGCATTCACCATCCCACCAAGTTCTTCTATTCTGTCTATGTACTCGAATGCGCGTTTTTCTATTGAGTCGGTAAGATGCTCTATACAATAAGATCCTGCCAGCGGATCAACCGTTTTAGTCACACCTGATTCGTACGCTATTATTTGTTGCGTTCTCAGCGCGATTCTGACAGATTCTTCAGTGGGAAGGGCAAGCGCTTCGTCTCTCGAATTCGTATGAAGTGATTGAGTGCCGCCAAGCACCGCTGCCAACGCTTGGAGCGTAACACGTGTTATGTTGTTGTCCGGTTGCTGTGCGGTTAGCGTCGAACCAGACGTTTGGGTATGGAATTTAAGTCTCATGGCAGATTGGTTTGTAACGCTAAATTTTTCTTTCATCAACTTTGCCCACATTCTTCGAGCAGCACGGAATTTGGCTATTTCTTCAAGAAAATCGTTATGTGCTGCGAAGAAAAAAGACAATCTTTTCCCGAAGACGTTTGGATCAAGACCAGCTTTTACGGCAGCTCTAACGTACTCTATTCCATCCGCAAGTGTGAACGCTACTTCTTGAACGGCATCCGCCCCAGCTTCCCTTATATGATAACCACTTATGCTTATCGTATTCCAAAGTGGCATCTCTTTAGAGCAAAATTCGAATATGTTGGTTATCACCCTCATAGAAGGTTGAGGCGGGAAAATGTAAGTCCCACGAGCTATGTACTCTTTTAATATGTCGTTTTGAATCGTCCCACGCAATTTTTCCCTACTTGCTCCCTGTTTCTCACCAACGCTCAAGTACATTGCCAAAAGTATGGCGGCTGTGGAATTTATCGTCATGGACGTGCTAACTTTTCCAAGTGGGATGCCATTAAAAAGAGTTTCCATATCCGCCAGCGAATCTATCGCAACACCGACTTTTCCAACTTCTCCTAATGAATGTGAATCATCGGAATCGTAACCTATTTGAGTTGGAAGATCGAAAGCCACCGAAAGCCCACTTTGTCCTTGATCAAGAAGGTATTTGTACCTCTTGTTCGATTCCTCAGCGGTGCCAAATCCGGCATACTGGCGCATGGTCCAAAATTTTCCCCTGTACATGGTGTTTTGAACACCACGTGTGTAAGGATATTCTCCGGGAAAACCTATTTCGGAATAACTTCCAGATTCAAGGGGAGTGTAAAGCCTTTTCACCTCTTCCCCCCACGTTGTTTTGAAATTTCCGCGCTCCGGAAATTTTTTCAACATTTCGTTGGTCTTCTCATTCCAAGCATCGTACTCTTTTTTTAATTCTTCATCGTTCACAATCAGCGCACCTCCTCTTTTAATGTCTTATTTTCTATTATCATTGAGATTCCTTTTAATTTCAAAATCACTTTTTTGCCTTTGGCATCAACTAAATTTGACATGATGTTCTCTATGTCATCGGTGTTTTCCACGTATACGAAAACGGAATCCGGAGTTTTCAACAATCTGTATAAGACGATTTTGTTTTCGTCGTAGGTGAACTCTCCTTCAAACGGACCACCTTCTGGTAAAGGAAACGGAAGAGATATTTCCACCTCAACTTCTCCATCCGTTGCTATGGTACTTTTTCCACTTTCGAAGATGTAAAACACCACTTTCCCTTTTCCTTTCTCCGTGACCATGGAAAAACCTTTCTCATTCAATTCCAAAGTGGCAAGATTGAAATATTGTCTTTGAAGCCGTATCTTTTCAGTCATTTCATAATCTGGGTATCCATCCACGGCTGGAAGCTCTAACTTCTTAGCTCCACCAAAAAGTTGCTGCTGAAGAGCTTTTAAGCCGCCTTCCGCCATATCCCACATGACATCGAGATTTTCAATTACATACTTTCTGTTTGGGCAAACAGAATCAAAGGCACCACTGAGTATTAGAGCCTCCATCACCTTTTTACTTGGGCGTGTTTCTTTCAAGCGGACAAGAAAGTCTTGAACGCTTTCATATTTTCCCTTTTTTCTCTCTTCTTCAACACTTTCTCCAAAGTTAATTCCCACACCTTTAATCGCAGCCAAACCAGTTCTTATCGATTTTGAATTAGACTTGAACAGCGCGTTAGATTCGTTAACGTTTGGAGGCAAAATCTCCACACCGAGCCTTTTGGCTTCGCTAGCGTAAATTGAAAGTTTTGCCATATTGGAAATATGCGAATTCATTAAAGATGCAAGATATTGAGCCGGCTTGGTTGCCTTCAGATAAGCCGTCCAGGCGGTTATGTAGGCGTAGGCAACACTATGAGATTTGTTAAATCCATAAGATGCAAACGAATTTATAAGCTCGAAAAGCCTGTTGGCTTTTGAATGATCGTATCCATGTTCGATACATCCGTTTACGAACTCATCTTTGAGTTCATTCATTATATCCGTTTTCTTTTTAGACACCGCCTTCCTAAACATATCGGCTTTTGAAGGCGTGAATCCGGCTATTTCACTTGCTATTTTCATAATTTGTTCTTGATAAACGATCATTCCATAAGTGCCTTTAAGGAGTTCATTAAGCCCAAGATCGTCCTTGATCGATGAAAGCCCATGTCTTCTTTTTATGTACTCGTCAGCCATACCGGAATACATAGGTCCTGGTCTGTTTAAACTGAGTAACGCGACAAGATCCTCGAAACGCTCTGGAGCCATTTTTTTCGTTAAAGAGGTGGCGGATGGGCTCTCCAATTGGAAAACTCCCAGCGTATTTCCGTGTTTTAACATCTCGTAAATTCTCGAATCATCGATCGGTAACGAACTTATCTTTTCTCTATTTGCATCTTTACCAAAGGTATCTTTTATATTTGTCAAGGTTTTTAAACCTAAAACGTCTATCTTTATAACTTCCAAACGTGCAAGCGAGTCCATGTCAAATTCCGTTACCCATGTTCCGTTGTTGAAAATCAATGGAAGCCTATCTCTTATCGGTGTTTTGGACAATATAATGCCAGCGGCGTGGATGGTTTTATGGTGTGCCAAACCTTCCAAAACTTCAGAATACCTCAACGCTTCTCCAATGGATGGATCTCTTGCAATTTTGCCAAGAGATGGATTTTTCTTCAAAGCTTCCTTTACAGATGAATATCCAGAAACCCTCCAAACCAAATCGTTGACAATTCGTTCGCTGAGTTCCATGGCCTTTCCAACGGCCCGAATCACCGCTCTTGTGCCAAGAGTACCATAAGCTCCAACTTGCGCTACTCTATCCTCTCCATACTTTTTCACAATCTTGGATATGAGCTGACCCCTTTTAGTGTCTTCCACATCCACATCTATATCCGGATCTCCTTTCCTCGATTCGTTCAAGAATCTTTCAAAAAGGAGATCGTACTTCAAAGGGTCTACGGTTGTAATACCAAGTAAATGTGCAACAAGTGATGAAACTGCCGAACCTCTGCCAGGACCAACCAACACGTTCAGTTTTTCTGCCGTTTTCACGATATCAGAAACGACCAAAAAATACCTGCAGAAATTCTTAGATTCTATGACTTTCAATTCGTTTTTTGCCCTCTGAAGTCTTTGACCTTTTAAATCAGCGAACTTGATTTCTTCCTTCAAACTCTCACAATCATCACTTGCAGACAGTTCCGGCAATTCGAAATCAGGCCGCAGATCGTACTCTTCACATTTTTCGGAAATTTCAACCGTGTTTTCCAAGGCACCTTTGACATTGCCAAAGAGTTTCTCCATCTCTTGCGGGGATTTGAGGTAATACTCATCGCTTCCATAGAGGAAATCTCCATTCCAACGCATGTTACGTCCAATGGATACGAATAAACTGTGAGCCTTCGCATCCTCACGTTTCAAAAAATGGACATCGTTTGTCGCGACAAGTTTTATTTTATACTCTTTTGCCATTTCAATGAGAGCACTATTCAAGCGTTTTTGTTGGGGAAGCCCTGTATTCATAAGTTCCAAGTAGAAATCATCTTCAAAGCGGGATTTATAGGATTCTATAAGAAATTTTGCTTTTTTGAAATCATCGTTCAAGATCGCCGAAGGGATCTTTCCGCCAATGCATCCTGATAAAACGATCACATCCTGGAGAGAAAAAATATCCTCATCCTTAAAGCCCCTTTTTCCTTCCGATGAAATGATGTTCATGGCTTTGACAAGTGAAAAGTAACCATTTTTGTTCTTCACAATCACCGTAAGATGATGGCGTTTGCGCCCTTCTCCAGCCATGTAGACTTCGCAGCCAATAATAGGCTTTATCCCCCTCTTCAAAGCTGCAGAGTGGAACTTTTCGATCCCGGCTAAAGTTCCATGATCCGTGATGGCCACGGCATTCATATTCATTTCCTTAACGGCGTCCATTAAAGGGTCTATTCTTAAAATGGAATCCGTTAAACTGTACTCTGTGTGCAAGTGAAGATGAACAAAATCCATTACAGCATCTCCTGAACGGCATATTCCCTAAATTCGGAATAAAGAATGCGTTACATACCCTATTTTAACACTTACACAATTTGAAAACGAACATCAAAATATGGGCGTTCAAGGATTCTTTTAAAAGTAATTGTTGGCAACGACATGTTATATTAAAAACATGTGTGGAGTTTTTCGTGATAGAGTGCTATAATTTTCAACAAATCCATAAAAATGGAGGAATTTTTCTGATGGGGAAAAATGCAAGAGAGATACTGATGAATTCCATAAGAGACAAATTGGAAAATATCAAAAACTTGAAAGAATTTGATGAAGCGAGGATTGGCATCCTTGGCAAAAAAGGATTCATCAAAGAACAATTCAAAAAGATGAAAACGCTTCCAAAGGAAGAACGTGCGGAATTTGGTGAGGTTTTGAATGACGTCAAACACGAGATCGAATCCATTTTATCTGAGAAGATGCAGAAATTGAAAGAGAAAGAATCTCAGCGCAAAGCACTCGAAGAGTTCGTTGATCTCAGTCTTCCTGGTGCGAAGCACTCTTCTGGTCGACTTCACTTGATCACGCAGGTTATGGAAGAATGTGTTGGTGTCTTTGACAAAATGGGCTTTGAAGTGGTAGAAGGCCCTGAAATTGAGAACGCTTATTACAATTTTGAAGCGCTCAACACACCAGAATGGCATCCTGCCAGAGATCTTCATGATACTTTTTACATAGATGAGAAGCGATTGTTGAGAACGCACACTTCACCTGTGCAAATTCGAACGATGGAAGCACGCAAACCACCCTTAAGGGTTATATCTCCAGGAAGAGTTTACAGGAAAGATTACGATGCCTCTCATCTTCCTGCCTTTTTTCAAATAGAAGGGCTGGCGATAGACAAGAACATATCGATCGCGGATCTCAAAGGTACCTTAGAGAATGTTATAAAAGCCCTCCTTGGTGAAGACAAACGCGTTCGATTCCGACCCCATTATTTCCCTTTCACGGAGCCAAGTGTTGAAGTAGATGTTTCGTTTCCACAAGGAAAAAGTGGATGGCTTGAAATCCTTGGAGCAGGGATGGTGCATCCGCAGGTTTTAAGAAACGTTAACCTCGATCCCAATGAATGGCAAGGTTTCGCATTTGGAATGGGTATAGAAAGGATTGCCATGTTGAAATACAACGTGAGAGATATACGCGAATTTCCAAGAAATTCTCTCAATTTCCTGAAACTTTTCTAAGGAGTGATTCTATTTGAAATTGAACGTTCAATGGCTTAGAGAATATGTGGATTCCACGGATGACATAGAAAAACTTTCAGATGAACTAACGATGTCAGGTAGTGAAGTGGAAGAGATAGAAAGACCCTTTGAGAATCTTTGCGGAGTCGTTTCGGCAAAGGTTGTGGAAGTAAACGCGCATCCAAATGCCGATAAAATTAACGTATGTAAAGTTAACATTGGAAAAAAAGAGTACACGACGGTTACCTCTGACCTGTCAATTGAAGTCGGCAATTTGGTGGCGTTTGCGCCAGCTTTAAAAGCATCAACGATTAATGGCAAAAAAGTAAAGCCTTCTGAAATCCGTGGCGTAAAAACCGAAGGCATGATGCTTTCGCTTGAAGAAATGGGTTTGGAATCGCATTCCAATCACGTTTTCAAATTCGAAGAAAGGGTGGAGATCGGTAAAGATGTCAAAGAACTCTTGGGTCTTGATCTTACCACTTTTGAACTCGAGATAACACCTAACAGACCAGATTGTCTTTCTCACCTTGGTTTGGCTAGGGAAGTAGCAGCAGTAGAGAAGATCGATTATAAAATTCCTAAATCTCCGATGAAATTACCCGATGCAAAGGTCAACGTAAGTATAGAATCGAATGGATGCTGGAGATACATGGCAGTGAGAATAGACAACGTTGAAATTAAAGGCTCTCCACTTTGGCTAAAACGCAGACTTGCATCAGTTGGACTTCGTTCAATAAACAACGTTGCCGACGCGACCAATTACATCATGATGGAACTCGGTCACCCTGTTCACGCTTTTGATTACGATAAAATTCCCTCTTCAAAATTGGTCATACGGGACGCACAAAAAGGAGAAAAACTACTTGGTTTGAATTCCAAAGAATACGAATTTAACGGTGGGGAAATTCTTATCACTGATGGAGAAAATCCTCTTGCCATAGCAGGCGTTATAGGCGGAGAAGAAAGTGGAGTTACGAATTCAACAAAAAGGCTTCTTCTCGAAATAGCTACCTTTGATCCGGTGCGTGTGAGGAAAGCTTCTAAGACCCTTAACATTTCAACAGATGCGTCTTTCAGATTTGAACGGGGTGTGGATCCAAATGATACCGAACGCGTTGCCGGTAGGCTTGTCGAATTGATAACCTCTCTTGCTGGAGGAAATGTAATCGAAGTAACAGATCTTTATCCTAATTACGTTGAAAAAGAAAAAGTTTTTCTTTCAAAAGAAAAACTCACTTCTTACACGGCTTACTCACCAGATTCTAAAAAAGTCATGGATACCTTCGAGAGGCTCGGGATGGATGTAGCCGAAAAGGGAAACGGCTGGCTTGTCACTGTACCTACTTTCCGAAGGGATATATCGGAGGACGTTGATCTCATAGAAGAGTTTGCAAGGATCTACGGCCTGGACAGCCTTCCCAAAACACGTTCTTTGCCATTTATATTCACAAAAGAAAACGAATGGTGGCAATTCAAATCGAAAACGAAAAATTTAGTGACAGGGCTAGGCTACTACGAAGTCATAACGTATCCATTTGTAGATCCAAAAATCGTCAACACTTTTTACTCTGATCCAAAAGCATCGAAAAGGGCACCAAATGTAATAAACGCGCTTTCACCAGAAATGTCTTTGATGAGACCAGATCTCGTGTTCGGTCTTTTAAGCGTTTTGGCTTACAACGTTAAACATCAACGATCATCGGTAAGATTGTTTGAAGTGGGTAGAATATTCACTGAGAATGGTGAAAATGAAATGTTGGCTATGATATCGACAGGAAAAATGAATCCTGAAGATTACACTGATAAAAGAAACGTGGAGTTACTCAACGTTAAAGGAGATTTGGAAAACGTTCTCGATTTTGCGCACATAAATGCCGAATTTGTTCAAGAAGATCTGAACGGATTTGAAAAAGGCAGAAGCGGAGAAGTCACGTTGAATGGTAAAATCATCGGGACGATTGGAGAGGTATCAAAGGATGTTTTAGAACTTTTTGATGTGAAATTGCCAGTTTATTTCACGGAAGTGGATATGCATGCAGTGTTTGAAAATAAGAAAAAAGCAGAATATCGCCCGTACTCTCAGTATCCTCTTTCACTCAAAGATCTGTCCATGTTCGTAGAAAAAGGCAAGGTTAAGGCAGAAGAAATTATCAAGACGGCCAAAGAATCTTCTCAATACGTTATGAACGTCAAAGTTTCAGATCTTTACGCAGGAAAAAATATTCCAAAAACCGTTTACAGCGTTACGATCACTATAACTTACGGTTCTATGGAAAAAACGCTTTCAGATAACGAAATAAATGAGGCGTTCACGCATCTTATCAACGTGCTTGATTCAAAAGAGGGAGTAACTGTTAGAAAGGCGTGATCTTCTGTGAACAAAGAAGAATTCCTAAGACTTGAATTTGCCAAGGGTCTCGCAAGAGATCTTGGAAGATTTGCAAAGTCAAAGATCAACTCTCTGAGTTGGACAAAGACAAAAAGTGGTTTTTACGATATAGTGACAAACGTCGATGTGGAAGTTGAAAAGAGAATAAAAGCGGCCGTTTTAAAGGCTTTCCCACAAGATTCTATCCTTGGTGAAGAAACTGGAGCAAATGAAGCCATAAATCCCGATGGTTTGCTGTGGATCGTGGATCCGATCGACGGAACAACTAATTTTTCCAAAGGAGTACCACATTCCTGTGTCTCAATTGCGATCGTTGAAAACAACGAACCAAAAGTTGGCGTGGTTTACGATCCATTCATGGATGAAATGTTTGAAACTGTCAAGGGTAGCGGTGCCCTTTTGAATGGCGAAGGGATACACGTCAGCGAAATGTCAGATCTTGAGAAATCGGTTTTAAATACCGGCTACCAATACAGCGCCGTGAGTATGAGAAGAAAAGTTCTAAGCGACTACGAAGCGTTTTTTGGAAAGGTTAGAGCGATCAGAATCTTTGGGAGTGCTGTCTTAGATCTCTGTTACGTTGCATGCGGGCGGATAGATGGATTTTGGGAATACGAGCTGAAACCATGGGATATGGCTGCAGGTTCTTTGCTGGTAAAAGAGGCTGGAGGCGTCGTTGTGGATCTTCTTTCAGAAGGATTTTCGATTTATGCCAAAAGTATTCTGGCGACTTCTCCAACGTTACTTCCAGAGATGGTGAAAGTGTTGAAAACCTAAGTTAGGAGAACAACTTGAGGAAATTTGAATTCAGTCTTCAAAAATTACTTGATGTCAAAAATTCATCCATTGAGTTACTCAAAATCGAAATATTGAAAGCAAACAAAGAAGTCGAAGAACTAAGGGCAAAAGTGGAAGATATGACGGAAGAAATATCCAGAGCACAAAAGAAAATGGATGGTGAAACTAAAAGCGTCCACACACTCTTAGAATGGATGAATTACATACAATCTTTGTACACTAAACGTAAGGAATTGGTTTCAAAACTCTCTTCCATGGAAAGACATCTTGATGATCTCAGAGAAGAGTACGCCAAACTTTATAAAGAACACAAAGCATTACAAAATCTTAGACAGCTTCAAAAAGATGCGTACGATCTGGATATGCTCAGAGAAGAGCAGAAGATCATAGATGATCTTGCCATAGTGAGAGGTGTTAAAAAACAAAAATGACAGTTTTGGTGCAAAAGGAGGGAGTACTTTGTACGCCATAATAGTTCATGGTGGAGCAGGAAAGATTCATTCGAAAGATCCTGAGAAAATCCGTAGTGGGACTAAAAGGGCTGTGGAAGCTGGCCTTGGAGTTCTGAAAAGGGGTGGAAGATCTATCGAGGCCGTTGAAGCGGCCGTAAACGTTTTAGAAGACGATCCCATTTTCAATGCGGGAACAGGCGCAGTTTTGACCTTTGATGGAGAAGTTGAAATGGACGCCGCAATTGCTTACGGTCCTAACCTTGATTTTGGAGCCGTTGCTGGAGTTAAAAACATTCGACATCCTATAAGCCTCGCAAAAGAGGTTATGGAGAAAACTGATCATGTGTTGTTGGCTGGAAATGGTGCCAACGATTTTGCAAAACTCATGGGATTCGAACCTCACGATCCCATCACCCAAGAGAGAAAAGAACAGTGGGAAAAGTATCGAAAACAATTCATAAATGGTGATTACAAAGATTGGCCAAAACTCAGGAAGCTCTTTCAGGAGCATCCTGAATTCCTTCACGGAACGGTTGGCGCGGTGGCTGTCGATTCACACGGAGAAACTGCTGCGGCAACATCCACAGGTGGGGTTTTCTTGAAACTTCTTGGTAGAGTTGGGGACACGCCTATTCCCGGGGCGGGAACGTATGCAACGCCAAACGGTGCCGCTTCTTCAACTGGATTGGGTGAAGGAATGATGAGGGCCTTGATGACGAAAGTTGCTGCCGATTTTTTAAGAATGGGCTTAGATGCTCCACACGCTGCCGAAGCTGTGATGAACTATCTCGACAACACGGTGGGAACATCAGCTGGAATAATAATAGTCGATCGACACGGTGAAATTGGATTTGCCCATAACACTCCAGACATGCCTTACGCTTACTTCAAAGAAGGGATGGAAGAGATAGAATCAGATATGAGGTAAAAAACAAACTGTTGTGAGTAATGGTGGCTTACGAGCTGCCATTACTTTTGGCGTACAGTTCTTCAATACAAGCACTGGCAAGGGCATCAAGACTTGACACCATTCTTTCTTCTGGGAGCCAGGCCGTTTCATACGCAAGAGGTAGTTCAGTGCACGCGGCAAGAATTGGAAGATCTTTTTCATGCCACAATTCCGTTGTAATTTCTTTCATCAAGGATGCCGCCTTTTCTTTATCGTTGGCTTTCACTATTTCTATGATACGTTGAGCTTTGTTGCTGATTTCTTCGTTAACGTGATAAACCGGTAGATTGTATTTTTGAGCGTGCTTTTCATAAATACCGCTTTTCATCGTTGCTTTTGTCGAAAGAAGCCAAACTCCGTCTGTGCTTTTAATCGATGCCATCTTAACGGTCGACTCTACTATGCTTATCAATGGAATTGTCAATTCGTCGAGGAATTTTTCTATAAAAACATGCGCTGTGTTACACGGAACAGCCAACAAATCCGCACCCCATTCTGTGAGCTTGAAGAGATCTTCCTTAATGAATTCGGTCGGATCTTCACCATTTTTCAAAATCGCAGTCCCTCTGTCTGGAATTTGTGGATCTGACAACATGATGATCTTGGGATGCTCTTGATCGCGTTTGACAGGAGATTTCTCGGCCATTAATTCTAAAAATTTGGCAGATGCCGCCGGTCCCATTCCGCCTAAAACACCAAGAATTTTCTTAGGTGCTAACTCATTTTTTCCCTTCAAATCATTTCCCCCCTCAACGTGATGATTCAATTTTACCACAGTGGTTCATGAAATAGAGATTGCGGGTCAAGCCCCACAATGACAGACGTTCATCTTGAGAACATTCTAACAGATTGCCCATTTTTCTGCTAAAATACATTCGGTGTGAATTCATAATCAGAGGGGAAGAGTTGTTGTGAAAACAGAAAAAACAAATATAAACGGTAGAGAAACGACTGTCAAAAGATGGCCTGTTGAAAATCGTAGAGCGAAACTCATTGTAGTTCACGGATTAGGTGAACACGTGGGACGTTACGATGTGATCTCCAAAGAATTCAACGAAGCTGGCATCGAAATGGTTGGATTCGATCAAAGAGGACACGGTGAAAATTCTGGAAGGAAAGGACATGTCAGATCTTTCAAAGATTTTTTAGATGATCTGAATTCTTTTGTTAAGGGTGAAAAGTGTGATGTTCCACTTTTTATGCTGGGTCATAGTCTTGGAGGCTTAATAGCCGCAAGATTCGTTGAGGAATATCCTGAAGCTGTTAAAGGAGTTGTTCTTTCAAGTGGTGCTTTTACTTCCAAAAATGTTTCAGGGGCGTTGAAGTTCGTGGCGAAACTGTTTTCAATACTTTTGCCGACTTTAACTTTCAACAACAATATAAATCCCAAAAACTTATCGAGAAACGATGACGTAGTTAAGGAGTACACAAGTGATCCGCTTGTTCACAGCAAAGTCAGTGCAAGATTGGCAGCAGAGATGTTCAAGAACATAGATATCCTCTTCGAAAAATCGAACGGATTCACGTTGCCAGTGCTGTTGCTGGCGGGGGGGCAAGATAAAGTGGTTCCACCCGAAGGAACAAAAAAACTTTTTTCAAAAATATCATCACAGGATAAAAAAATGAAGATCTTCGAAGGGGCTTACCATGAGATTTTTTGTGATCCAGAGTTGTCTCATGAATTTAGGAAGGTAATAGTCGATTGGATTGTTGAAAGAATTTAAACATCGATGATTTTCACGCCTTCTATTTCTTTGAAATTAGGTTCAGAAATATTCAAACCTTTGTCTTTTTTGAAATAAGGAAGCAATGCATTGCCTTTTACAATGGATATGACGTCTGCCATCACAGCAAAAGCCGTTGGATTTTGGCCAGCGCCCATACCTGTCAAGGAGTTTATGCCACTTTCACCTTCAACGATCAAGCAATTTTCAGTCCCGTCAATTTTGGCTATCTTTGAATTATGGGCAACCGCAGCAGGCCCAACCCAAAGTTCTATTTCGTCATCTTCGATGTTCATGTAAACTATTGGCTTCACAACCATTTTCGCCTTTTCAACACGCGACATTTGTTCTCGATCGATCTGCAACGGATTAACGGAGACATTTTCTAAGGTTGGAAGTTTTCCAGTAATGTACGCGCATACTATCATGAGCTTTCGGGCAGCGTCCATTCCAGAAATATCGTCACTTGGATCTTGTTCGGCGTATCCTTCTTCCTGAGCTATTCTGATGGCTTCGGACATGTTTAAGCCTTTTGACATTTTGGAAATCACGAAATTTGAGGTTGCGTTGAGAATTCCGTAAACGCGTCTTATCTTTCCTAAAGAATGATACTGAATGTTTTGGAGTACCGGTATTCCTCCTCCCACACTTGCACCAAAAAGCAATTTCCTTCCCTTTTCTTTGGCAAGCTCGAGAAGCTTGTCCCCCCTATCGGCGATCAACGCTTTGTTAGCCGTTACAACATCTTTTCCGTTGGTAAGCGCTCGAGATATCAATTCGTTGGGGAAATCAATTCCCCCTACCGTTTCTACAACTATGTCAACTCTTTCAATAAGATCATGCAGATCATTTGCTATCATCTCAGTTGGGACGTTATAGGCGGCGTATTTTTCTTCGGATCTGTTCAATAGTTTTGTGATCTGGAATTCTTTCCTGTTTTTTGCCATGTTGTAGAAGCCACCACCAACTGTTCCAAGCCCAACGATTCCAACTTTTACTGCTCTCAATGTTTATAGCGCCTTTTTCCTGAAAAAATGATTTTCATGCCAGCATTTTCGATTCTTTCTTTGACTTCTTTATCTTTCTTAGAACCTCCCGGCTCGATGATCGTTCCAGAACCGACTGTGATCAAAGCATCAACCACTCTCATATCTTTTATTGGCCCATCAAATGCGAATATAGCATTGCTAACATCTTTTGATTCTCTTTTGGCGCGTATTAAAGCGATTTCCAGAGCGTCAATTTGATCTGGTTGACCATTTCCAAGCGCCAACATCTCACCATTTTTGAAAATGCAACAAGCCATGGAGTTTGAAAGTGCGGCGACCACGTTTGCCCATCTATATTGTTCATCGCTTTCTTCAGAAATGAAGCGCATTTTATCTAATTCATCCGAAGTTTGAATGATGAAATTTCCATCAAGGTGTCTGTACGATTTATCACTCAAAATAACTTTATCCACATCAAAATTCAAGGTTTTCCTTGCCTTAACTTTTGAAGTGTCTGGAAGTGCTACCACATCCAATTCATTTTCTTCAAGTGCTTTTATCAAACTGTCATTTACGAAGTTGGTCACCAGCACGCCGCGCGCCTTTTTAAAATTGAGATTTTGCTTTTTGACTTCCACTACACTGCCATGATGGACCCTTACGGCAAACTCACTGCCAAGGTTTTTAAGAGTAACTATCGCAAGGTGGAGATCTATGAGGTTGTTGTAGCTCATGGTGAACAACATATTTTCATCTACGAAATCAAAGAAAGCTCTTTCTTTAGCTACTTTCGATATGTGCGCAAATTGATGAGGATTTTCCCCATAACGCAAAGGTATGATTTCTTCCAATATCAAGGTTTCAAACTTCTCGGTTGCGAAAAGCTCGCTCAACTCTTTGTGAGTCAATGAGCCTACCCTTAACAATCTGTATAAAGCTTTAAGCGATAAAAGTCTTCTATCTTGCAGAGTTATGTCTCCGCATTCATTTAAAGACTCTATTACCAATTCAAAATCATCTGGATCTACCAAAACGATGGAATTTCTGTAATTTTTCATACACGAGTAAACCACAGAATATTTCCAAGACTCAACCCCGTTTAGTATGGAATTTTCGTCTAATTTAGTTGGCCTTTCCTTAAGATCTATTGCGATAAGATCCAAACCTTTGTCACTACTCTCGCCAGCTTTTGAAATTTCATAATTCAGATCGAAGAGATCATCAAAATCATCGGTTGTCAGTACCTCAACACCAAATTCACTCATCTTTTTCTTAAGCCAACTAAAATGACCGTTCCCGTGTTCCACAAAAGCTCTGTTCACATTCAAAGAAAATCATGTGATACTCATAGAAGGAGTACCACACTACCTCCCTTCAACGGTTTCTCTGTCCAAATTCATATCAGATATCTCGGAGCTTTCTTTCTTACTCAGTATTCTGTCAGCATCGAGGATGATTATCATGCGCCCTTCCATATTCGCAATTGCGCTTATGTACTTGTTAGAAACATTGGAAATCTCGGATGGAGGTTCTTCAAGAGTGTCTTGAGAAAGTGTGATGACTTCTTTAACTTCATCAACAAGAATGGCAACTTTCCTGTTTTCAAAGTTCACGACTATTGCTTTGTCACTTCGTTCGTCTTTGTTTTTCGAAGATTCAATAAAGAATTTCTTTCTTCCGTTTATTACCGGAATAACAGTTCCACGGAAGTTTATAATTCCTTCAACAAAAGATGGGGCTTGAGGTATGCTCAGTACTTTTTTTATCTCTATGATGCTGTCTATTTTCATTATATCCAGCGCGTATTCTTCATCCCCAATTCTAAAACTCACCACTTTGAATTCGCTCATTTTGATTCCTCCCTACTTCGGAATTCTTAAAACCTTGCAAAAGATTCCCCCTATCTCTTCAAAATGTGTGCACTAAAAAGCCACTGCGCAATTTGGGCTCAAACCAGGTTGACTTTGGTGGCATGAACAAATTCGCATCGGCAACGTCCATAACGTCTTCTATTTGGGTTGGATAAAGTGCAAATGCAACCACATACTTTCCACTGTTGACAAGCGTTTGCAAAGATCCTACCCCATGAATTCCACCTACAAAATCTATCCTTGGATCTGTTCTTGGATTGCTTATTCCGAGAATTGCATTCAAAATTCTCTCTTGCAATATAGACACATCCAAGCGTTTTATCGGATCTGATTTCTTCACGTCGAGTGCCCGAAGTTCATACCATCGCCCATTCAGATACATTCCAAAATGGTGAGCCGCAGCCGGTTCCACGACATTGGAAACTGCCGAGACATCAAAACCAGCGACTTTAACACGAGCCAGAAAATCTTGAGCACTCATGTTGTTCAAATCTTTGACAACTCTATGATATCCCATCAAATTGAGTTCATCATGTGGAAAGATGGTGGCCATGAAATAATTCCATTCCCCTTCTCCACCAATTTCTTTAGACACGCGGACAGAGGCAGAAGCTCTGTGATGCCCATCTGCTATGTAGAAGGTCGGTATCGTGCTAAAAGCCTTTGTGATTTTTTCTATCAATACAGGGTCGTCGGCGGAATAAACACGATGAATAACTTCCGGATTTTCACTTTTCACCTCGTAAAGCAGATTGCCGTTTGTGGGATCAAGGAACTTTTTTATTTTGTCAACGCTCTTGTATGTGAGAAATACCTGACCCGTATTCGCACGTGTGCTGAGTATGTGCTTGGTCCTTTCATCTTCCTTGTCCGTTCTTGTAAGCTCATGACGTTTTATACGCTCTGGGTACTCACTGGCGGCTACGCACGCAACAAGACCGGTTTGTGTGTGATCGTTCATCGTTTGAGAATAAATATAGAAAGCAGGCTTATCATGACGCACCAACACTTTTTCTTTAACAAGTCTTTTAAGCTCTCTGTTTGCCACCTCGTATATGTTTTCTCCTTCTCTTGAAACAGCATCTGGCCTGATCACGCTCATAAAAGAGTAAGGGTCTTTTGCAATTCTTTTTGCTTCGTCCAAACTCACGACATCGTAAGGTGGACATTGAACTCTTTCAACATATTCTTTTGCGGGCCTGAGCGCTTTAAAAGGTTTAACGATCATAACGCATCCTCCTCTAATTCATGTATATTTTTCATGGCGTAAGAGCCACTCTTTTCTCCATACACCTGAAGTGAAACCACCTATGCCATTTTTAGAAATAACCCTGTGACAAGGCACCACGATGACCAATGGATTCTTACCCAACGCGTTAGCCACCGCTCTGTAAGCTTTAGGTTTTCCTATTTCTCTTGCGATATCGGCATAAGTTTTCACTTTACCATAAGGAATCTTTTTAGTCGCTTCCCATACGGATACTTGAAAATTTGTTCCACTTGAAAAATCAAAGTCGAAATCAAATTCTTTTCTTTTGTTGTCGAAATACTCCTTCACTTCTTCAACAGCCTTCTTCATTACTTGAGATGATTTTTTTACAGTCTCAAGAGCGGAAATTAGCTCATCGGTAAAACCTATCTTCACGATTTCCCCACTATCTTCTGAAATGCAAAGATTGCCGATAGGCGTTTCCAGAATTACTTCATTCGAGTAAGTCATCAATCTTAACCATGCATCCTAACTTTGAGGAATTTATTCCAGCTTCTATAATTGCCAAATCAACCAAAGCCGACTCTGGAGTGCCAATTCTTACAGGTGCGCCCTCAATAACAGCATGATAGAATTCTTTGAATTCTTCTTCAAAGAGGTTCACTATTTGTGCTGGATGCTTTTCTATTTCCTCATTTTCCTTGATCACTTCTATTTCCCTGGGAGTAACTCGCATCTTACCAGACGTTCCATATATTTTCAAGCTCTTGTGTGCAGGAGCTTGAAGCCCATAACTAACGGAATAGTTCCCGATCATTCCATCCTTAAATTGCATGTTCAACGTCATGGTGTCGTCTCCGCCAATTTGATCGTTTACTTTTGTCACCATTCCGGAAACTTCTTCCACTTCTCCAAATATCTTGCGCAGCACTGCCATATGATGAACTCCTCCGTCTGAAAGAAACCCGCCAACATGTTTAGGTTCCTTTCGCCATGAAGTTTTGACATATTCGTTATCTTTTCCGAAATTGACAACAACATTCCAATCGAACAAGGATGGTTTTCCAATTTTTCCCATTCGAATTAATTGGGAGATCTGTTCTAACTCAGGATCGTAACGCTGGCTTTCCGCGAGTACAAAAACCTTGTCATATGCCCTTGCCATTTTTAAGATCTTTTTAGCAGACGTCGTGTTTTCGGCAATTGGCTTTTCGCAGATCACATGAATCCCATTTCTGAGAGCGTCTTGTACTATATCGAAATTGAATTGTGGTGGGACTGCCACATCAATTGCATCCACCATGCCTGAAACTATAAGATGATGGTAATTGTTGAAAACCTGCACTTTATCACCAACCATCTGAGCAAATCCTTCAGCACTTTCTACGTGCCCACTTGCAACTGCCGTGATTTCATAAAATTCTGAAAGCTTTCTAAGAGCAGGAAGGTGTAGTTTCCTTGCCGCTATACCGGCTCCAACGACTCCCAGTCTAATGCGTTTTCCCATGGTGCCCCCTCCTTTCTAAAACTTCAGCCTAATTCTTGGACCACTCTCTTGACGGCGTTCTCAAACTCATCTCTTATTTCGCCTTTGCTTCTTGTGAGAAAGAGGTTGGCTGCGCCAAATTTCTCCCCAACTTCTGGAATGAGTGGTATCCTTGCAATTACATCAACTCCCATTTTCTCAGACAATTCGTCAGTATGTCTTCCAAAGAGATAATGTCGTTCTCCACAATGCGGACATGTGTAATAAGACATGTTTTCCCACAGTCCTATCAAGGGAACCTTCATTTTTTTCAAAAAATTCATGATCTTTTCAACGTCACCAAGTGCAACTTTTTGGGGCGTTGTAACGATTACAGCGCCATCAACTTTGTTATCGTATACCTTTAGAACTTCGAGTGGTTCGTCTCCACTACCAGGTGGAAAGTCAAGAACCATGTAATCCAAATCTCCCCACAGGGTGTCTTGAATGAACTGATCTATGAGTTTTGCTTTCAACGGTCCTCTCCATATTATCGGCGTATCATTTTCTATTGCGGAGGCGATGGTCATGAATTTTAAGCCTCCTATTTCAATAGGCGAAAAATGCTTTCCGTCTGTCATTATCTCAGGTTTGTTTACTCCGAGTATTATATGATCGTTTGGGCCATGAATGTCAACATCCATAAGACCAACATTGTAACCACTTAAAGAAAGTTCCATCGCAAGATTGACGGCAACTGTGGATTTACCCACTCCACCTTTACCACTTGTAACCATTAATGTTTTCATTCATCATTCCTCCAATTCAAATAATTTTTCTGGGGCGATCGCGGCCAAACCGTCAAGTGCCGCGATTCTGAATTCCAAAGGCTCACTCGACGTTACGATGTTTTTCAACTCTTCGTCATCCACATCATTTGCAGTTACAAGAGCTTTCAATGCTTGAACTCTTACATCAGTTGGATAATTCTTTTCAATATATTTCGACACGGATTCGTTCCTTAGCCTCAATTTCTTTAAAACCTTCAAAGCCGGAATTATCGTTTTTTCATCACCTTTTTCAACCAGACTTCTCAACATTTGAATGTTATCCTCATCCGGATAATTGTAAACAAATGGTATAGCGGTTTTTATCAAATCAGGGTTTTCGGACTTCAAAAAGTCGTTTACAATTTCGGCAGCACGAACGCTGTCTGCTTTCATAACAGCCCTAAACGCCGAGATTTTAACTTTTGACGACGGATGATCGAGGTAGCCACTTGCGATATTTTCAATTTCGGTTTTGTCTTTACAACTCTTCAAAGCACCGCCTAATGCCGCACAAATACGCGACGGCATGTCTCCCTTGTTCGACAAAACGTTTTCAAACGTTCCCCAAACCTCATCGCACTTCATTTCCCCCATGAGTTCAAGTGCTTTAGATGACAACGGTGGATAGGAAGAATTCACAACTTTTCTGAGAAATTTCAACGGGCTTATGGAGTTTTTTACATATATTCTGAGGGCTTCAAGCCTAATTCGATCGGGTAGAGAAACGTCTGACACGGCTTCCATCAAAAGCTCACCCTCAACGTCCTCACCAAGTTCTGCAAGTGTTTCTATGGCAGCAATGGAAACTTTCGAGTTTGTGTCATTTACGGCCTCTTTAACATCTTGCACAACCTTTTCACATCCGATTTCAGAAATGGTGTGCAACACTGCGATCCTAACTTCCGGTGAAGGATCTTTGATGAGATTTTCAAGAAGTTTGCAAGCTTGGCCGTATTCCATAAGCTTTGCAATTCTTGCGATCTCTCTCCTGATTTTCAAACCTCTCTTCAAAAGAGGCATGACGTCCTCAAATGAAAGTGGATGTTCCACGGCGTTCAGATATTTAAGTGCGGCAATGACCACACTATCCGAACTGTTTGAAAGAAGTTCTATTCCTTTATGCATATGAAAAGGATCTTTCAATCTCTTTAACTCATTCAAGGTGGCCGCAACGATAACACTGTTTGAGGATTCGAGACCTTCAGAAAGTTTCTGTGCTTCAAGTTCAGTGATGTTTCTTTTTAACCTATTCAGTATTTTGCGTGGGTTTTCCTTCATAATTTACCTCGTTTCCTTTCGATCAACTTTTCTTCAGCCACTGGTTTTTGAACGTAAAAAGGCTTAATGCTTATGTGATCGTAAATGTTTTTACCTTCTTTGAAAAATTCTTCCATGGTTTCAAGCATATTAAAGCCTGTGAATATTGGGCCGGTAATGACTTTTAAATTTATATTCCCTATTTCTTCCTCTGAGATTACCCTTTTCCCACTCAAAAGCTTTGGGAGCGATTCCGATGGTTCCAACGAGTAAGTCCATAATTCCCCGTTAAATTCAGAGAAATACCACCATCCTTTTCTAGCTTTTCTCAAAAGGATCACTGGTTCCTCGGCTCGAAAGCATTCAGGATAAGTTAAGCCCACCACATTCAACGAATGTGCAAAAGCTATGGCTTTTACGGAAGCCATTCCACTTCTTATTCCAGTAAAGTGACCTGGCCCTGTTACGCATCCTATTGCATCAAGTTTTTCAACATCGAAATTCGCGGATCTCATCATACGATCTACTTCATTCATTAGAAAATCTGAATGTCTGTTTTGGGATCTTAAAGTTGTTATTCTTATCTCTTCTTCCGCCTTTAAAGCTATCTTCAACCAATTAGAAGAGGTGTCAACTGCCAACAAATTCACTTGCATCATCCTTTCTTAAATCCGATGCAATTATAACACTCCCCTTGTAAGGACAGGCAAACGAGATTTTACGGAATTCTGATCAGATTGAGTCAAAGAATATTGGTTTTTTTACCTTAAAACCGGCATAATTCCCATTCTTTATGCCTTCGACTAACACCAACTTCGAATCTGTGCCCATTTTTCCATAAATTGGTATAAGAGCTTTTGGAGTCAAATGAAATTTCAAGAGAATAGGAAGATTCACGATTAAATTGGATGGAGATGTGATGAACCGGAAGTACTTTCGATTTTTCAAAATTCTCGTGGTCATTGCAACAAAATCGTTGAAAACGTTCCTATTTCTTTCCAGAAATCTTCTTTCATCTTCACTTGTTTTTCCAGAAAGATGAAAAGGCGGATTGAAAATCACGAAATCAGCAGCTTCGTATCCAATTTCTTTGGATAATTTTAGAATATCAACGTTCAAAATTTCCATCTTGTCTTCCAAATTATTCAATTTGATAAATTTTTTCGCAACTTCACATGCTTTCGGATCGACGTCCACGCCAATTAATTTCTCCACGGATGGATTCAAGATCGCCATCGCTAAAAGTGCCACACCATTACCACATCCAAGTTCAACCACATTCTGGACTTTAGCGGGTAAATGATAGCCTCCTAAAACAACTGATGCGTGTGTGTGTTTGATTTCAAATTCTTTTGGTGCACGAAACTCTGGCACTCTCAAAATCTTATCATTTCCCATTGTTTGAAAAAAGGATTCATCTCCGCTGAAAGTGCAGCATCGCTTAAAGGATCGTCTTCCGGGACGTTCATGATTATTATCTTTTCAAATGAAAGCAAGTTTTGAATGGAGGATAAAGTTCTCTTGAAAAATTCATCGTATTTTTCAAAGTGTCTGGGTGCTGCGTCTATCACATATGCGCCTTCTTTGTTCGCTCCCCACACGGCATAGCCACAGTTTTTACTTCCATCTTTGAGAAAGTTGTGATTATATCTGCCATCCGACAATTTTAAAGTTGTCGGCTCACGTTGCCAATTTGGAAAGCGCAATTTTTCTTTCATGTTGAAAACGGCCATGTCGTATATTTCATCCACGACAGCCTTTTCGAAATTGTAAGGTTCTACTTCTACTTTCTTGTCTACATAATAAGAAATTAAAGTCCTTTGAACCCTGAAACCATGTTTCTCGTAAAATGATGCGGCTATGTCTTTTTCTGCTACTTCCAAAGAAATGTTTTCTGCTTTTTTCCATTTCAAAGAATCTATGGAATAGTCAAGCAAGGCACTACCAAATCCTTTTCCCCTGTAATCTCGTTTGATCCCGAAAGCGTCAATTCTCGCCCGATGAGGTCTGAGCGCATTTACACAAAATCCTATCTTTTCACCATTTATTTTCATGATGTATGAGTCTTCCAATGAAATAGAATTTTCTTTCATATCAAGCTCAAAAGACAATACATCCCATTTTATGGGAATGACATAATCCGCAAACACATCATTCACCAGATTGATGATCTCACTCAAAGACACATCAGATAATTTCTCGAACTCAGCTTTCACCAAATCGCCCCCTCTTCAATTAAATTGAATCAAAATTCGATGATTTTTTCTTTAGAGAGTCTTTCAAGGTAGTAATTTGAATGATTGTTCAAATCTTCTTTTATCTCAAATTCGCTCTTCGCGAGTTTGATGGCATCTTGTTTTGAAAACCCTAATTCCATGAAATTCAAAAGCTCATATTTAAAATCCCAGAAATCAGGAAAGCTCCTTTTGATGCCGAAGAACCACTCTCTATCCTTTTCATTCATCCAAGAATCGGCTACCGGCCCCCTTATAGTTCGCAACCTTCGAGGCTTGATTGCCAACTCAGAGGGTTTGAGATGAATTTCTACCATTCTTTTCGACATTTCAACATTTGTATACTTAGAAAGATCGTCAAGTTTCTTCATCGCGATCGTTGCAATCCAGCTGGACACCAACCGATCTTCGAACATATTATAACCCATCACGAACTCTTTCAGTATATTTGCCTGAATTTTCGCTGCCGTTTCTCGCGGCATCTCATAGGTAATATCCAAAATGGTATTTATAACCCCTTTACCTATCCATTCGAAAGACTCGACAGAAGATTTGTCCGGCGTATCTTCACTGGAATGGTAAAATCTGTCTGGCCATTGAGTGAGCGATGCTGTCGGTACGCCAACCGATACATCAGAAAATATGAAGTGATCCGATCCATCCGAATATTTACCGGTGGTCAATTTGAACCTATTTGTTTCAAGATTAGCGTAAACGATATCATTCACAAAAGATGGCAAAGACCAACCTGTGGATGAAACTTGCAATGTAGAACCGGTTTTGGCTTGATCTTCTCCGACCATATCCAAATTTATCCCAAGCTCAAAATCGGCTTTGTGATCCGTCAGATAAGCGGTTGTACCATACATTTCTGGAACCCAAAGCGCCACGATTTCACGACTTAAATTTGCTTTTTTCAAGGTTCTCACGATCTCTGCCAAGAGTGCTGAACCACTGGCATTGTCATTTGCACCGGGTCTGGGGTGACAAAGATGGGCCATCATGACCACTGGCTTCTTATTTGTCTTCTTTCCAAAACGGGCTTCAAGTACCTCAAGCTCATCGCTTCCCCGATCGACATTCATCTGGGCTTCGATCTCAATCTGCCCTTTTCGAAGAAGTGATTTCATCCATTTGTACTGCTCATAACTAAGCGCAAATCCAAACGCTCTTCCGTTAGCGTATGGTGGAAAAGAGGTGTAATTGATGGCTTGAGGAAGAAGTTCAGGAGTTCGACCTATTTCTTTTACATGAGCTCTCATGAAGTAAGAAAGAATGCACTTTGCCCCGAATTTTTCGACGGCCAGATCGTAAACTCTCGATATATCGCCATTTGCCAAAACGGCTGAACCTTGGACGTCTTTTGTGTAGTCTTCAACTTTTTCGCCACTTCCAACATCGAATACCTTCAAATTCTCAGTACCTTCCGAAGGACCTGACATAAAAATAGCCGCTATGGGTGAAAGCGATAGATCTGCAACCACATATTTAGATGGATTGGCAACTTTTAAAAAGCCACCTTTGAGATTCCAACCAATGGGCGTTTGCCAGCTGTTGTAAACTTTGCCAGCAGGATATTTCAACACCTTGGAATCTCCTACGATCTTTTGAATCTCTTTTACAGCCTTTGAATACCCTTCTCCACCCTTTGCCCTGTGATATTTTGAGAGTTCCCATTCGATTTCCAAAGCATTTTGAGCTGAAAATTCACTCATTATCTCTTCTCTTTTAATTTTCGTCATCTCCCTTCATGACTGTTTTGCTTTTAAAAAGAGACTTACTGAAATTTCTGCCATCTTCCCACAATCACACCTATCAGCGACGAAACGATCTCATCATCTTCGACTACAAAAGGCTTGAATTTCGGGTTCTCTGGCACTAACATCACCAAATCCTCTTGAAAATAAATGTGCCGTATCGTTAATTGCTCGCTTTTCCAAAGCACCAGATCACCTTCTAAAGCTGGTCCTTTTTTAATGAGGGCAACATCTCCTTTTGATATAACAGGTTCGCACGATTCATCTGGCACGATTAAACCAAAAACGCATTCACTCCAAGTTGGAAGCTTTACGTATTCGATCGCTTTTTTTTGTGTGAATGATTTGACGTTGTATATTGGAACATCTTTCAAAGAATATTTGTGAATGCCATCTTTTGAATTCGCCGATCTTGAAGTACCTATTAAATAATCCACACTAACCCCAAACAGATTTGAAATTTTAGCAACTGTTTCTAAATCCGGAGTATTTCTTCCATTTTCGTATGCCGAGATCGTTTTATCACTTAGTCCCAAAATATTTCCAAGCATTTTTTGGCTTAATTTTCTCGACGTTCTGAGCTTTTTAAGGCGTGAAGAAAAAACAAGAAACATTTTATCACCTCGATGTAATCCTATAACAAGTAGACAAAAAAGTCAATATTTCTCTCGAATTAATAGAACAAATGTTTTAGCGTAATCTATCTCTGTTAGTACGTTTCACTAACTTGTGATATCATTGACGTTGAACTACAGAATTCACATTGATTTGGAAGTGAAAAAATGAACGATGGTTTAAAAAAGCGTTTGCCCTTACTTTCAACGACTTTCATAAGAACTTCTTCTATAACGGGGATATCCATCGTCCTTCAACTGTACATGACTGACTTGGGAGCCACTCTCTTTCAAGTTGGTGCTGCATCGTCTTTAAGAGGATTGGCGGCAATCGCTTTTTCTC
>CAYYEU010000004.1:0-36503 GCA_964470975.1 uncultured Mesoaciditoga sp.
TACAGACAAGTTATTGAATATTTAAGAAAAATCAGACCATTTATGGTGAGCCGCCCAAGGGCGGCTCACGTGGAGAGAATGGAAGAAGATGGGGAAAAATTGGCCAAAATTCACCACCTGAATGAGTCCAAAATCATTTTAGCGGTATGTGCTCACGATCTTTTTCGCGATACAGGTCCAGATAAACTTTTGAAGATGGCCAAAATTTGGAATGTGGAAATCACAAAAGAAGAAAGATACATTCCTTTGCTACTTCATGGAAAGATAGCAAGTGAATACCTAAAAAGACGCTTCAACGTAGAAGATGTGGAAATATTAGACGCCATCTCCTATCACACTTCAGGAATGCCCACAAATTCAAAAATCGTCAAAGCACTTGTTGTACTTGATACCACCGAACATGGGAGGAAATTCGATGGCGTCGAAGAACTAAGAGAAATTGCTTGGCGATCTTTAGATGAAGGATACGCAGCCGTGATAAAAAATAAAATTGCTTACGCTTTACTCCACAATCTACTAATACTTGAAAAAACAGTGCAAACATGGAATTACCTGAAAGGGTTGGCAACATGAAATACTTACTTTTGTCGTTGGCTGCCATCTCCGCAGCTATTTCTATTTTAATCGCTTCCATGACATTGTATCCCTTTTTTGAGATAGGATTTAACAGCCTTTCAGAGCAGTATCCAAATTCGAAAGCGTACATATTGTCCGTTATGGTAGACAAGTCAAACGCTCCCCTTCGCTTTTACATAGTCGGCATGGATTTCACAACAAAAAACATTGTAATATTCGATATTCCCAACAATTTGAACGTGAACGGGGATTACTTGAGCTCTGTGTATGACAAAAAAGGCATCAAAGGAGTTGAGAGTTCTTTTTCAAGAATTTTGAAGATAAATTTCACGGATTTCTTTACATTCAACGAAACAAAAGCAAATGAATTTATAAATAAGCTGAATCAGAAACCGGCAAAGAAAAACATTAAAGGCCAAGATGTTGAATATTCACCGCTTGAAGGAGAAAACGCTCGCCAAATAGAAAGCCTGATCACCGTAATAGGAGAACGGGATGCGTTAAGTTTGTTGGCACTTTACCCACTCTTCTCACAGAACTTCGATACTTCTGTAGAAATATCGAAATTTTTGAGGATGACGAAATTTTTCAAGAAAAGACCAAAAGTTTTTTTCCTTTCCTATCCAACAGTGAATTCCAACGGAGTTATAAAAACTGACAAAACCAAGTTAAACGATCTATCGATAGAACTTCAAAACTGTACGTTTTTGCAAAAACGTACATCGATTGAATTCACCCTGATCAACAATTCATCTCTCTCTTCAACTGCCTTTTCCTATGTCACCTGGAACAAGTGGTCAAAAAAAGGGTACGATTTTCGCATTGTACCAATGATATGTTCTTACTCTCTCCTTGGAAAAAATGTGGTTTTGAAGGTTAAAAATGAATCATGGAAAAATGAAAAAATGAAAAAAATCTTAAGCTCATTTTATCCAACCAGAAAGTTCAATTTCTTAAGCTTAAATAAAGACAACAATTTGGAAATCTATTACGATATAGAACAAATTGCGGCAGCTGGCAGATACTACGATGTTGGTAAGACCGATTTTATAATTCTTGTCGGAAATTGATCGCAAAAAACGGAGGTAGCAAAATGATAAAACCATTTGTTTACAGTGAAATAGGGAAACTTAGGGTCATACTTCTACACAGACCTGGAAAAGAATTAGAAAATTTGACTCCAAGCCGCTTGCAGGATCTTCTTTTCGATGATATTCCGTACTTGAAAGTTGCTCAAAGCGAACATGACGTGTTAGCCTCTGTACTTAAAAGTCGCGATATTAAAGTGCTTTACGTGGAAGATCTCTTGAGAGAAACGTTGTCTCAAAGCAAAGAACTCGTAAACAAGTTCTTGGATGACATTGTGAGACTCAACAACATCACAAGCAAAGAGCTTGCCGGATCCATAAAAGAATATCTTGCTTCTTTATCTGTTGACAGCATGATTGAAAAAATCGTGAGCGGTCTCAGATCAACGGAGATAGATATGAAGTGTACCACGCTTGCCATGCATGTTAGGAGAGAATTCCCGTTTTTCATAAAGCCTATGGCCAATCTTTATTTTCAACGTGATCCTGTGGCAACGATAGGTCAAGGCATCGCAGTGAACATGATGTCCACAAGCATTAGGCGAAGAGAGGCTCTACTCATGGATTACGTTTACAAATACCATCCAGAATTCAAGGAAGTTAACATTCCAAGATACTACAACTTAGACGATCCGTTTTTCATAGAGGGAGGAGACGTGGAAATTCTCAGTCCCAAAGTCGTTGCCGTAGGTATTTCCCAGCGCACAGAGCCAGAAGCAGTCGAACTTCTTTCAAGAAGAATATTCGAATCCGGAGAATCCTTTGAGACTGTGCTTGCCTTTGAAATACCATCAAGCAGGGCTTTTATGCACTTGGACACCGTTTTTACGATGATGGATTATGATAAATTCGTGATACATCCTAAGTTACATGGAATGGTAAAACTCTTTTCTCTTAAGCCTTCCAAAAATGGTGTTAACGTCACCTCAGAGGAGGGAGATCTCAAAGATGTTTTGAAAAAGTATTTGAAATTGCCCGCTGTGGAAGTGGTGAAATGTGGTGGCGACGATCCGGTAGATCAAGATCGTGAGCAATGGAGCGACGGTTCAAACACACTTTGTATCTCACCCGGAAGCGTGATCGCTTACTCACGTAATTACGTAACGAACTCGCTAATAAGAAAAATTGGTGTGGAAGTCATAGAAATTCCATCGAGCGAACTCTCTCGAGGCCGAGGTGGACCTCGCTGTATGAGCATGCCAATAGTAAGGGACAATTGTTAAAAACTCCCGCCTTCAAGCGGGAGTTTTACTCAAGCAAAGCCTTACGAAATGAATCTCGCAAGTACATCCTCCAAGTTGGGCTTTCCTATCTCTTCCAATTCGTATTTAACCCTTACCCACGGTTTCTGCATCTTCATGACACGACTTAAATCTATTGGAGTGCCCACGACAACGAGTTCTGCATTTGAATGATTTATGGTTTCCTCCAACTCTTTTGTTTGCTTTTCTCCGTATCCCATTGCAGGAAGTATCATTGAAAGGTGGTTATACTTTCTGTAAGTATCGACTATGCTTCCAACGGCAAATGGTCTTGGATCGATGATTTCTTTGGCTCCGAATTTGGTTGCCGCAACGTAGCCTGCTCCGTATTTCATGCCTCCATGAGTAAGTGTTGGTCCGTCTTCTATGACTAACACTCGTTTGCCTCTGATCTTTTCCCAGCCTTCGACGAATATTGGTGATGCAGCATCTACAATGGTTGCACGTGGATTAAGGTTCATAACGCTGCTTCTAACCTCTTCAACGTTTTCTGGCAAGGCGGTCTCTTCTTTGTTTATTACAACGACATCTGCCGTTAGCAAATTAACGAGACCTGGGTAATACGTTTTTTCATTCCCTGCTCGGTGTGGATCGGCCACTGTTATAAGAAGATTTGGCTTGTAAAAGGAAAAATCGTTATTTCCTCCATCCCACAAGATCACATCCGGGTTCTCAGATTCAGCCTCACGAAGTATGGCTTCATAATCCACCCCTGCGTATATAACGCTACCACGATCTATGTGAGGCTCGTACTCCTCACGCTCTTCTATAGTGCACTCATATCGATCGAGATCTTCATAAGTGGCGTATCTTTGAATTCTTTGCTTCACAAGATCCCCGTACGGCATAGGATGCCTTATGGAAATGACTTTTTTGCCATGCGCTCTCAGAATATCCAAAACCCTTCTCGTCGTTTGGCTTTTCCCAGAACCTGTTCTAACGGCACAAATTGCTATGATAGGTTTTTTCGACTCTATCATCGTATGACGTGTTCCCATCAATTTAAAGTCTGCACCAGCCGCCAAAACTTCAGAAGCACGTTCCATCACATATTGGTGCGGAAGATCGCTGTAAGAAAGTACAACCTCGTCTACTAAATGCTCTTTTATCAACTTTGCCATATCACTTTCAGGATATATGGGTATACCCCTTGGATAAAGCTTTCCAGCAAGTTCTTCAGGGTATTTTCTGCCAGCTATGTCCGGGATTTGAGTTGCAGTGAATGCAACGACTTCGTATTCTTCATTATCTCTGAAATAAGTGTTGAAATTGTGGAAATCTCGTCCAGCGGCCCCAAGTATTAAAACACGTTTTCTCATTAGATCACCCCCAAATTCAATGTACAAAAAGTATAGCAATGTTCACTCTAAAAACAAAGGTAAGCATACCCACGCATACTCACGCATACTCACGATCGGGGGAGTATCCTTCAACTAATTACCGTTCAAGCATTCTAAGAGGCTTTCATCAGCAAAATTCAAAGAAGAACCAATTTCTCCAAAAAGAATTGAATTGACAAAAAAAGCACATCCTCAAGTTTTTTCATAACCTGCCGAACATTATGGTGGAGGTTGGAGAACATGATAGAGGTCAAAGTGAATGGAATGGAATTTCAGAAATACGCTGGAAAGGTCCAATTAACCGATATAGTCGGAGAAACTTACGATGATGGCAAAGTGCTTGAATCTGTTAAAATAAACGGTAAAGAGGTCCCAATTTCCCAAATTTCAGAAATCTACGTCTCAGATGGTCAAAGTATTGACATCAAATTCATAACGTTAGATCAAAGTATTTTCCGAATTGCAGAAAGCGCAATAAATTTTTTAGACTGGTTAGATGCCCAGGACATGGAAGGCGATCGCGTTTTCAGCGTACTCTCAAAAGCAGCAAGTGGTTTTGAAGTTATGGAAAACGCGGTATTTTCAATACATTCTTCTGGCAGGAGAATAAAAACCGATGAAGAATCAAAGAAAATAGTGGAAACTTTTGAAGAGGTGAACTCATTTACCGCTTTGGGAAAAAACGATGAGGTGAAGAAGAGAATTAAAGAACTTTGTGATATTTACAGAAGAATTTTTTCAAGAGTTTTCGAAGGAGGATTATCAAATGGATCAGTACATACAAAGCGCAATCTTAACTTCAAGTCCTGAAAAATTGATTCAAATGTTGTACGAAAAGGCCGTCGAAATGATCAACACAGCTGTCTCCAAAATAGAAAACACGGAATTAAGAAATTCATCTCTCGTTCGTGCCGAAGAAGTGGTTCTTTATTTGAATTCAATACTTGACATGGAGAAAGGCGGAGAGATTTCAAAAAATCTGCGAATGCTGTACGATTTTATATATCGTCAACTTGTAGACGGCAATATCAACGCCGATGCCGAAAAACTAAAACTCTCTCGAGATCTTCTTCAGGAATTACTCGATACATGGAAGGAAGCTTCTAAACGTACGGAAATGCGTCCGGCTTCTAAAACTGGCTTTAACGTTTCCGTGTGAATTCGAAGATTTTTTGGTGAAAATGCCTGCTTAATGCAGGTATTTTTTTTAGGATATTTCTTCACCAAAATTGAAAAATTACATAAGGAGGTACGTACATGGCTGGAAAGAAAAAAGGCATGAAGATTTTCGCTGCGTTTACACTCTTTTTATTCATAGCTTTTTTGATATTGCTAATAGGATATTTGTATTTTGAAACTGGAAGGCTGAGCCTCTATGGAATAAAGCCTTTTTCAGACGTGAAAAGCTATGCGGCGTCTGTAATGAAGAAAGTGCCTTTACTTGGAAGTAAAGTTGCTTACAAACCTCTGAACGTCGTGCCTTATCAACAGCTTTTGGAAGAAAAACTGGCGTCATTTCAAACCATTCTTGACACTCAATCTGCTTCTTTAAACGCACAAAAAATAAAGCTTGAAGAATTAGAGAGGAAACTGAAATCTTTGCAAATAACTTTAGAGGCCTCTGAAAACAAGTTAAGAGTCAAAGTGAAAGAATTTGACAAGAAAATGAAAGTTCAGCAAAGCTACGAATACCGCCTTCAGACTCTTGATCAGTGGATAATAAACAGTGATCCTGCGAAAATAGGTCAAATTTTGGCAAATTCCAAACTCCCTGTCGATGTTCTTGTCGATGCGCTAACAAGGCTTTCTCCAAAAATTGCTGGCACCGTTTTGCAATCTATAGCTCAAGCGAATCCCACTTTGGCATCCTCAGTGATCAACACCCTTGCAGGAGGAAAAAAATGAGAGTGCAAAACATGTTAATCCCAGTGGCAGAAAACAAAAAAGATGCGAAGGCCAACAAAAAATCAAAGCAAGACGGAAACAAATTCTCAACTCTAATTCCCTTAGACAAAGGCAAAAAGGTCCATGAAAAAGATAAAAAATCACGCACGGCTAAAACCAAGGAAGTTTTGAGTGAAAAGAAAGGTGCAAAGGATAAAAATGAAAGGAAACATTCTCTTTTTCAGTTGGAATTGCTTGTAACCTCGCCTGATCTCACCAACAAGCACAAAAAAATACAGAAGAAAGACGATCGCAAGTACCATCAATCCTTAAAATCAACTAAAAATTCAAGCCATGGGAGAAATCACAAGAGTGTTTCAAGTCTTTTCGAAGAAAAAAACCTTAAGACCGTTTCAAAGCGGAAAGATGATAAAAATGAAAAATCCAAAAACGTTGAGAGCACGAAATTCACCTCACACATCAACGACTCAAAAAGCAGTGGACCCAAAGAGTTTGAAGTTGAAACCAAGAACGCTGTAAAAAATCACCACGATATTTCATCACTTAACAATGAAGGCGAAAAAGATTTTCAAGCTAAAAACGATAAGCACTTTGGAAACGCGAACGAAAAAGCGTTTGTATTTTCCAACGACAAGGTTAAGAGTAAAAAAAGTGATTTGTCCCCACGTGAAAATTCAAAAGCAAAAGCCCTACACGTAAAAAACACGAAGTCAGTCGATGTTGAAGAAATGAAAAACATTCAATTTAATGACAAGGATACTGGCAATGACGTTGATGTTGAAAAAAAGAACGACTTGCCTTCAAACACGAAAAAGACGTTTCAAAAGAAGGCTCACAAATCAAATGATCCTGTGAGAAATTACAATGTAAAAAACAAAATTCCAGATCATTCTGAAAAATTTAAAAAGAGTTTCTCTATTCCCCAAAAAGAAAATTCTCTTGATTCTCAGAGTGTTTCTTTGAACGATTCCGATATCGCATTCAAAATCAAAAACACTCCCGTGCTAAATGATGCGAATTCGGTGAAAACACGAACTTCGAAAATCAAGGAAAGCCACTCCAAAGAGCATTTTGATGACGTGCAAGTGAAGATAACAAAAGGCCAAAACGTGTTAAAACACGATGAAATTAAAGCTGTAAGAAATGTCAAAACATTTGACAATTCAAGCGCGAAGCTGAAAAAAAATCTGAACATTTACAAAGACCTGCCTCAAGTAAACAGGGGGATGCAGAGTCAGCGCAATTTCAAAAGTCAGTTACAAGATGTAGCCGAAGATCGGGAACAGACAAAGATGCGAGAAGTATCGAAACAAATATCACAGACTGTCATGAAAGCTCTTGAGAATCAAAAGCCCCCTTTGAAAATAGAGCTTCACCTTAACCCACCTCAACTTGGCAAGGTTACAATCAACATCGTTGAGAAGAATGGGAAGGCTTCTTTGATAATAGACGTGGAAAAAAACAAGACTTTTGAGTTGATGAAATCAGCTGTACCGATCATGACAAACCAACTCTCGAATTTGAACTTCAATCTTGTTAACATTCAATTGAACGGGCAACAACTGTTCGAAGGCAATCAGGAAAGGAAGCAAAATGAAAATCGTCAAAATGGTGAAAACAAAGAGAAAAACGGCAGAAAATTTTCAGATGAATTCAATGATGTTTCCGAAAAGGAGGTGTAGAAATGTTTGGAGTTAATCAAATAAATCCAAACGTTCAAGTGGGTAGCGTTAAGAATTCCAACCAACTTGGAAAAGAGGCATTTCTGAATTTGCTCGTTACACAGCTCAAGAATCAAAACCCTCTTAAACCAATGGACAACACCCAGTTTATCTCTCAAATGGCGCAATTCAGTGCACTTGAACAGACTACGAATCTTGCGAACTCTTTTGACAAATTCGAAAAAACGTTCTCTTCTTCCCTACAACTTCAAGCGGCTTCATTGATGGGGAAAAAGGTTTCAGCACTGACGAACGATTTGGATGTCATAAGTGGAAAGTCAGGAACCATGAGCTTTGATATTCCAAAAGAATCCATGACGTACGTTAAGATCTTCGACTCAAATGGAAAGGTTGTCGACGAAGAAAATTTAGGGTGGCTAAAGCCAGGTTCTCACGCTTACGAGTGGTCTGCCACCAACTCAAATGGCGTAAAAGTTCCAGATGGCACTTACACTTACCAAATAGAAGGCATTCAAAGGGATGGAACACATGTTCAGCTGAGCGGTGTGAAGAGTGGAGTGGTTGACGGTGTTAAATTCGAAAACGGTCAAATCTACGTTTCAGTTAACGGAATGGATTATCCTTTATCAAAAATAACTCAGATATTCAAGGAGTGATGACTTATGATGAGATCGCTTTACAGTGGAATAACGGGGCTACAGGGCTCACAAACCAACATGGATGTTATAGGCAACAACATAGCCAACGTCAACACCGTGGGGTTCAAGGCATCCCGTGTAACCTTTGAAACGGCCCTACTTCAAGCTTTACGTGCTGCTCGTTCTCCTCAGAGCAACGTGGGCGGAGTGAATCCCATGGCGGTTGGGTTGGGCACTCAGATAGCATCGATAGACAAATTGATGGGACAGGGAAGCTTTCAAAATACCGGCAAAAAAACCGATCTCGCCATTCAAGGTGACGGGTTCTTTGTGGTCAACAACGGCTCTGGTAACTTTTACACACGAGCTGGAAATTTTTCTCTTGATGAAAACGGAACACTCGTTCAGGCTGGCACGGGATACAAAGTCATGGGTTGGAAGTCCACAGTGGATTCTCAAGGGCACAGACATGTGGATACCAATCAGCCCATAGGAGACATAAAAATAGCGGCAAACGAGACTATGGGGGCTAAAAAAACTCAAAACGTAAAGATGGGTGGCAACCTTGATTCGACAACTGGCGTTCAACCGGTCACCATCACGGTCAGCGATGATAACAACAACCTTTACACGGTTCAATTCACTTTTAGCCTCGACAAGACCAATTTCGATCCTTTTTCCAACACGAAGACTTACAATTGGACGGCAAAAATCGTGAGCGCTCCAACAGGGACTACAACTGGTGGAACTCTTAACGGTCAAATATCGATCGATCAGTACGGAAATGTCGTGAACGATAACGCCACGAATCTTTACATAAAAAGCGATGGAACGCTGACAACCGCTTCTTCTTCCAGTAATGTAAGCGGAACGGCCATCACGCTTCCATCGGCTGGGCCAATATCATTTTCCGAGTCCGATAACACGGCAAATGCCGTGACGGCATCCTACACAAATCCAATATACACTACATCCACTCAAATGTACGATTCGCTCGGTAAGCCTTACACGCTTTACATCGATTTCACAAACCTTGGGGCTACCAATTCCTCCAGTTCTTCCGCGCCTACAACGGCTTGGGCTTGGGATGCACATCTTGCAGATGGAACTCCCGTTCAACTGACAAATTCGAGTGGAACGGCCGCTTCTTCCAACGTTGGAGTTGTGAAATTTGATTCGTCTGGAAAACTGTTAGGGAATTTTGCACTTAACACCACAACTGGGGCTGTAACCAACACAAATGCTCCCAGTGGTGTGAGTTTTGTGACGTTAGACGGCGCTGGAGATGTTACATCTCAAATTGACTTTACCCAGTTAACGGATTTAGCTGGAGGTGCAACGGCAAGCGTAACAGATCAAGATGGAAATGCCGCTGGCACGCTTCAATCCTTTGCGATAAATCAAAGCGGTGACATCATAGGATCTTTTTCCAACGGCCTCACGGATGTGATGGGGAAAATAGCCCTTGCCAATTTCAACAACTCCGCGGGATTGAAGGAGGTTGGAAATTCTCTATACGCCCAATCTTCTAACAGTGGCACTCCCCAGATTGGAAAGGCTGGTACATCCGGACGTGGCACGTTGATACCCGGTGCTTTGGAGATGTCAAACGTGGATCTGGCCCAAGAGTTCACAAACATGATAGTTGCAGAAAGAAGTTTTCAAGCGAATGCACGTGTCATAACAACGTCCGATGCCATGATCCAGCAACTGGTAAATCTCAAACAAACTCCATAAAGGCTGATTAAATGATAAAGCTGACGAATTTAAACGGTGAATCATTCGTGTTAAATGCCGATTATATTGAGACCATAGAAGCCAAGCCTGACACCGTCATAAAACTTTTCAACAGTAAGAAATACATTGTACGCGAGTCGATTGATGAAGTCATCCAAAGAGTGGTAGAATATAAAAGAAAGATTTTCTCTTCAGTACCCAAATTGCCTTATGAAGAAGGTGAATGAGTTTGGATTTAGCGACTCTTATGGGGTTAGGCTTAACCTTTGCAATGATAGCGATGGGGTTAGGTAGCAATCTGGGATTGTACATAAACATACCATCTATCATGATAGTGATAGGCGGTACGTTGGGTTCGATATTGGCTGCTTATCCAATGGACAAAGGAATGAAGCTGATGAACATCATGCTCTCTACCATGTTCTTCAAGGCTCATAACATGTCCGAAACTATAAGGCAGCTTGTGACTTTTTCAGAAAAAGCCAGAAGAGAAGGATTGCTTTCATTAGAGCAAGAGTTAGAAGGAATTCAAGACAAGTTCATGAAAAAAGGGCTTCAACTTGTCGTTGACGGAATAGACTCTGAACTCTTAAAAACCATGTTAGAAACGGACATGGAATTGGAAGAAGAGGAGATGTCTATTCAAAAGGGTATGATGGAGACTGGAATGGCGCTTGCCCCTGCTTTTGGTATGATAGGGACTCTCGTCGGTTTGATTCAGATGCTGAGCCAATTGAACGATCCATCAACGTTAGGACCTGCCATGGCCGTTGCCCTTATCACCACGTTTTACGGTGCTGTCCTTGCATATACCATTTTCATGCCAATGGGACAAAAGCTCGGACTTCGTGCACAAATAGAAATGCGCTACCGTAGGATGGTACTTGAAGGAGTGTTGTCAATTCAAGCGGGAGACAACCCGAGAGTTTTGGAAGAAAAACTGAAGAGCTTCTTAACCGAAAAAGAACTCACAGTGTACAACGCAAGCGCACAATTAGAAATGGGGGAGGAAAGCGCAGGTGGCACGTAAGCAAAAGTGCCCTGAATGTAAACAAGGCAGCCCCGCATGGATGTCTACATTCAGCGATATGAACAGTTTGCTAATGACCTTTTTTGTCGCTTTAGTTGCGATGTCCACTCTCAGCCCAGGAAAGTTCCAACAGGTGTCTGTGGGCATCCAAACGGCATTCAACACAACTCCGCCAGGCGTTCTGATGGGTGGAAAGAGCATCAGCCAAGAACCGCTGGTCACTTCGAATTCCGGAGTCCGTCAAGAGGTCTTGCATATAAAGGCTGACCCGAAATACAAGGGAAAGATAACCGTTAAAGAAACCGGCAAAGGTTTGTTAGTCGAATTACACAATATGGCTTTCTTTGAGCCTAACTCGGCTGAGTTGACGTCAGAGGCAAAGAAATTGTTGGCACAGATAGGAGTTGCCATTGTGGAGCACTCAACTAATCCTTTATGGGTTTACGGTTACACTACAGATCTTCCTTTACCTAAAGATTCCATCTATCCCTCCAAATGGCATCTGAGTTCCGCAAGAGCTGCCTCGGTGGTGTGGTTTTTCGTACACGAATTGAAGAACACCCGCGCCAATGAGGAAGTTGTAAAAGTTATGAACGGGCAATTCGATCCGAATTACTGGTACGATCCGTCTCGCTTCGTGGCAATAGGATTAGACGGAGTTCCCATGAAGAAAGAACTCGAAAGCAAATCCATAGTGGTGGAGCAAAAATTGCAGGCTTTGAGACAGGAGTACGCTTCTGGGCAAATAAATTACGAGCAACTTTCCAAGGAAGCATCGGCATTGAATTCACAGTTGAAAAAAATAACTTCGGATGTGCGAGATGCGTACAGACGTGTTGACATTCTGGTAAGAAGACAGGGGGAATAAGATGGCCGAAAATGAAAAAAAAGAAAAGAAAAAATCTGGTTTTATGTCTTTGATAATAACGATCACATTGGCGGTAATGATATCCATGGGTGGCACTTATTTTCTCATGAAGTACATGAACAAGCCATCAACTCCTCAAAACGTCACGAACAAGGCAATAAGAACGATGGCGGTTTTGATACGTGCCGGTTCGAATGCTACTTTCCCTTTAAGGGGAGGAAATCAAGTCCTTGTTGTCGATAGCCTCTCTTTCCTGGTTGGAAGCAAGGAATGTAGTCAATCAATAGGAATAAACACCCCACAAATAATGGATGGAATACAGATGCTGATATTAAGCAAAAGCCCGAGCGAGATTTTAAACCCAGATGCTTTGCAGACTCTTAAACAACAAATGATCGATTTGGTAGATCAAATAACAGGTTTTACAGGGGAAAAAGCACCCCTTGGGGTTTTACAAGTTTATTTGTACATAAAGGCTGTGGCACCTGTATGAGGAGGTAAAATGTTTGCCTGAAGTATTAGATCAAAGTGAAATAGATTCTCTTCTTCAAGCTCTTGAAACCGGTGAGCTTTCGGCAGAAGAAGTAAAGAATGAGGAAGAAGAAAAGAAAATAAAACTGTACGATTTCGCCCGACCAAGTAAATTCTCCAAAGAACAGCTTCGAACGCTGGAGATGATCCATGAGAATTTCGCTCGAGGGGTTTCCAATTATCTTTCCGGGAGAATGCGTACGTTTGTTGATGTAACCAACGCATCGATAGATCAAATAACGTACAACGAATTCATAAGATCGATCACCCCACCAACTTTTTTGGGTGTTTTCACCGCTCCTGAATTGCATGGCAATGCCGTGCTAGAGGTAAACTTGAAGATCGTTTTTGCCATGATAGATAGGTTGTTAGGGGGGATTGGTGGAGTTTACCAAAAATTCCGCTCTCTAACCGATATAGAATCTTCACTTGCAAAAAACGAACTCGTTCGTATTTTATCAACGCTTAAAGAAGCATGGAGTGATATTTACGAGTTCAGCCCTGAAGTTGCAACGGTAGAAAACAACCCTCAATTCGTTCAGATCATACCTCCAAATGAAATGGTGGTAATGATCACTTTTGACGTAAGACTTGGAGAAGTGGATGGATTCATGAATTTGTGTTGGCCGTCATCACTGCTAGAATCTTTTGCTTCAAGCCTTTACGCCGAATCTTACTTCAAGGAAGGGAATCAAAGTATAACCGAGCAAGAGAGAAAACGATTGGAAGAGCGAATCAAAGATGTGGCCATCGAATTATCGGTCGTCATAGGAAATGCAACTCTTGGACTTAAAGAGCTGTTAGGTCTCGATGAAGGAGACGTGATCATGCTGAACAAGCATGTGGATGAGCCCGTGGATCTCTACGTGAACAACAAACTTAAATTCAAATGTGTGCCTGGTACACATAAAGGGTTTAACGCGATTGAGATCGTTGAGGCTGCGGAGGAGATGAAAAATGGACAATGAAAAACTTTCTCAAGAAGAAATAAACGCGCTGCTTGAGGCTGCCAATACAGCCAATCCAAAGAAGAATTCCTCAGATGCCCTGTTGCTTAGCGAAATGGAAAGGGATGCCATAGGGGAGCTTGGAAATATCTCGATGGGCTCTGCCGCAACGGCAATCTCAACTCTTCTTGGCAAAAAAGTTGATATAACCACACCCTCGGTAAAAGAAACAACTGTTTCTAAGGTGAGAGAGAGCTTCAACGACGAAAAGGTGGTAGTGCGTGTAGATTATTCTAAAGGTCTATCAGGCACCAATGCTTTCGTATTAGAACCTCATGTAGTAGCGATAGTCGCTGACATAATGATGGGTGGAAGCGGAGAAAATGTAAGCGATGATCTTGACGAGATAAAGCTCAGTGCCGTTGGTGAAGCTATGAACCAAATGATGGGATCTGCAGCCACAGCACTTTCGGAAGTGATAAAGAACGAGGTGGACATAACCCCTCCTAAAGTTGAGATCATGGATTTCAAGAATGAAGACGTTGAATTTCCGCCCGTTCACGAAGGAAAAGAAGTTGTCGAGGTGCGCTTCAAAATAAAGGTTGAGACCTTGGTTGAAGGTGATATGATGCAACTCATGTCGCCAAGCTTTGCAAAGGAATTCGCAAAGTTCCTGACCGATACTCTACCATCCAAAATCAAAGAAGAGAAGCCTGCCGCTCCAACAGTGGAAGAAGAAAAAGCACCCATTCGCGAAGAAGTATCGAATGAGAGGCCATCTTCTCAACCTGTAAAGAAAGCGGAATTCCAAGAACTGAAAGAAGAAAGTACAACTACAATTTCATCTAACAAGTTGGAGGCTTTACTTGACATACCACTCGATGTATCCGTGGAACTTGGAAGAACGTCTATGACGCTGAAACAAGTGCTTGATTTAGGTAGTGGCTCTTTGGTAGAACTCGACAAACTTACCGGGGAACCGGTAGACATACTCGTTAACGGTAAAGCCATTGCGGAAGGGGAAGTTGTCGTTATTGGAGAAAATTTTGGCATTAGGATAACCAAAATCCTTAGCAAGAAAGAAAGATTGTACAGTCTGAAGTGATAAAGTGTGAAATTCAAACTGAGTAGTGAATTTTCTCCGATGGGAGATCAACCAGAAGCCATTTCGTCGTTAATTGAGGGCGTCAAAGGCGGGAGAAGATTTTTGACATTGCTGGGCGTTACCGGTTCTGGAAAGACGTTCACAATGGCAAATGTAATAGCGAAGGTAAACCGACCAGTTTTGGTCATTTCTCCAAATAAAACTCTTGCAGCGCAATTGTACAGGGAATTCAAGGGATTTTTCCCAAAAAATCGTGTTGAGTTCTTCGTAAGCTACTACGATTATTACCGCCCTGAAGCGTATATTCCAGCAAAAGATGTGTATGTAGAAAAAGAAGCAGACATAAATGAGGAACTTGAAAGGATGCGTCTTTCGGCTATAAAATCGATCACGACTCGTCGCGATGTAATAGTGGTAGCGAGTGTTTCTTGTATTTACGCTTCCGGAGATCCAAATGACTTCCGGGAAATAAATTTTTCATTTGAACGTTCTAAAATTTTAGACCGACGGACTACCCTTAAGAAGCTTACAGCCATGCAATACAAGCGCTCAGATTCCGAGATTGAGCCAGGTACTTTTAGATTACATGGGGAAGTTTTAGAGATTCATCCAACGTACGACGAGAATATTGTAAGAGTGGAGTTTTTCGATAACGAAGTGGAAAAAATTAGAGTTATTGAACCTGTTTCAAGAAAAATCATTGAAGAAATAGACAAGTTCATCCTTTACCCCGCTAAAGAATTCACTTCATCTCGTGATAAAGTAGAGCGTGCGATGAAATCCATAAAAGAGGAACTCAACGAAAGACTGTCTGAATTCAAACAACGCGAAAAAGTTTTGGAAGCAGAACGCCTTCGTCAACGAACACTTTCTGATTTGGAAATGCTTGATACAATGGGTTACTGTAGTGGAATAGAAAATTATTCAAGGCATTTCAGTTCCAAAAAACCAGGCGAACCACCATGGACACTGATGGACTATTTTCCCAAAGACATCCTTGTATTTGTAGATGAATCTCATATAGCAATTCCACAGATAATAGGCATGCACAGGGGAGATAAAAGTAGAAAGAAGAATTTAATCGATTATGGCTTTCGCTTGCCAAGCGCATACGATAACAGGCCTTTAAAATTTGAGGAGTTTCTTGAACGCGCACCCCAAATTGTCTTTGTTTCGGCTACTCCTGGTCCTTACGAAAGAAAAAACTCTGAGATAATAGCCGAACAGATCGTCAGACCGACGGGTTTGATCGATCCAGAAGTGGAAGTGAGATCCAGCATGAATCAAATTGACGATCTGATCGACGAACTGCATCAAATCAAGTTACGGAACGAGCGGGCTTTAATAGTCACCCTCACAAAAGAAATGTCAGAAAGGCTTAGTCAATACTTGGTAGAAATGGGTTATCGTTCTGAATACGTTCATTCAGAACTTGATACAATAGATAGAATGAAAGTCCTTACACGCCTTAGAAAAGGAGAAATAGACGCAGTCGTTGGTGTAAATCTCTTGAGAGAAGGGCTTGATCTTCCAGAGGTTTCTCTTGTTGCCATTTTGGATGCCGACAAAGAAGGATTCCTTAGATCGGAAACTTCTTTAGTGCAAACCATGGGAAGAGCGTCAAGAAACATCCATGGTAAGGTGCTTTTGTACGCGGACAGAATCACGGATTCCATGAAAAGGGCCATGGGAGAATCTCATCGTCGACGAGAAAAACAGCTTGAATACAACAAGAAAAATGGCATAACACCCAAAACAATTCAAAAGGAAGTGGATGAGTTCTTCATGCAATTTCAAAATGAATCGAGTAAAGAATATAAAAAAATCGGTGAAGATGTTAAAGAAGTGCTTTCACTTAGGGAAAAAGTTGAAATAGAAGATTACATAACGGTGTTAGAAGGAAAAATGCACGAGGCGGCCGATGACTGGAGATTTGAAGAGGCTGCAATATACCGTGACGAATTGAAGAAATTGAAGGGTGGAAAATGGTAGAAAAAGATTTTGATTCTGTTTACACATCAAAATACGGTTCTGTGGTGGGAATAGACGAAGTCGGAAGAGGGGCACTTGCAGGTCCCGTGGTAGCTGCAGCCATTGTACTGGGCGAATGGGTTGACGGCATTAACGACTCAAAGAAATTGAGTCGTAAAAAACGTGAAGTGATTTTTGAAAAATTACTTTTGAGCTCACGAATATCTTTTGGAATGGCAACCCCCACTGAAGTTGATTTGTACAACGTGATCGGTGCCACAAAACTCGCTATGGAGAGGGCTTATTGGGGTCTTGGAATAAACGCTTTTGCGCTTGTGGATGGTTTGGAAATAGGGCTAAGCTTTTTTCACAAATGCATTGTAAGAGGTGATGCAAAGAGCCCTTCAATAGCCGCAGCATCGATAGCCGCAAAAGTTTTTCGTGATGAGATAATGAGAAAAGTTTCGAAACATTTTAACGCTTACGGCTTCGAGCACAACGTAGGCTACGCCACTGCTGAGCATTTACAGGCAATAAAAAAAAGTGGTCCAACTCTCTTTCATCGATTGACTTATCAACCTGTAAAAGAATCTTTAAGTGATGAACTTCTTGAAGAGTGGATCACCCATGGGAAACTTTCTCCTCAGCGATTGAGAAATGAAAATTTTCAACTTTTCCCTAATTGATCGAATTCGCTTGAAATAGCTTCACTGATCTTCTTTAAATTACCCAAAAGTTCCAGATGATCCACGTTTTTCAAAGAAGCAGTGATGAACTTCACTCTCCTTTCTATAACTTTCTTTATGATTTTTTCACCGTCTAAGGAAATTTCAACAACGGTAACCCGCTTGTCTTTTGCAAAGCGCAACTTCTTTACGTATCCTGCACTTTCCAATCTCGACACCAACCCAGTCATTGTGGACTTTGTAACTCCCACTTTTTCACTCAATTCCGTCATTCTTTTCGAACCTTCAAAATATAAATGCTGTAGAATATCGAATTGCGAAGCGGTTAAATCAAAATCTTTTAGCACTCGCCTACCTGCAACTTTAACCTTAAAGCAGGTGGTTCTGAGAAGTAATTCTATTTCTTCAAATTCCTTCATTTCTCTCCCTCTTTTTTAAAACATAATGGGTTACGAAAGCTCCACCGCTTAATTCTTTTACGCTGATAGCTTCCATCTTCACATCATTTTTTATTTTGTCAAACATGTCTATACCATCTATCAACACTGGTTCGTAAGTGATGTACATCTCATCAACGATTTCTTCTTCCAAAAAGGAAGTGAAAATTTCTTGCCCTCCAACCACTGGAATTTTGTCATAACCCATTCTTCTGAGTTTTTTCACGAGAGCCACTGGAGAAGCATCGGTAAAAAGGACGTTGTCAATTCCTTCAAGTGGCAAATTACGCGTCACCACAACGTTCAATCTATTAGGAAGGGGAGAATTCAAAAGCTCAAAAGTTCTTCTCCCCATCACGATCACCTTAGATTGTGTAGTTATTTCTTTAAACCATTCAAGATCCTCTTTTGAACTCCAATCTATCGGGGACAAATGAGATCTCGATATTTTCCCGTTAGCACTCATTACCGCAACGAAGAAAACGCTCACAGTTTTATGAGTTCACCTTCTTGTGTGAATTTTCCCATAAATTCTTCCTCTTTTACGAGCATATGAGAGTCAAGATCATGATATGCAAATGCCCCTGTTCCCGCTGCGAAATGCACACTTTGATTTATTCCCAAACTCGACTCAGACATACATCCTATCATAAGACCTGTATCTGTCGTCTTTGCCAATTCAACCACACTTAAAGCATCTGAGATGCCAGATTTCATTAGTTTGATGTTGACAAAGTCAACGCAACCGTTACGTATCAGCTCGTAAACATCGTATTTTGTCTTAGCACTTTCGTCTGCAGCAATTGGAAAGGCTGAATTGTATCTCAACATCTTCAACCCATCGAAATTATTCCACATTATGGGTTGTTCAAAAACGACGATGTTCACACCATTTTCATAAGCGGCGCGGGCAAATTGAATGGCTTCTTTGGCGGAGTAACCTTGATTGGCATCCACCACATAAGATGCTCCCTTAGTCGCGTCAGAAATAGCCAACATCTTCTCAATATCTTCCTTTAAATTCTCTCCAACTTTTATTTTGAGGGTTTCGTATCCTTCCTCATAGTGAAATCGCTTGGCTTTTTCAACCATTTTGTCGATTTCATCTATACCAACTGTCTTATCGGTTTTGATTTCGTTCTTAGCTCCACCTAATATTTGATAAACCGGTAAGCCGATAACCACGCTCAAGGAATCCAAAACGGCGTATTGGACAGCGGCTTTCACGCTAGGAGCCGTTCTAGACAAGCCATCTACGATGTTAAAAATACGTTTGTAATTTCTCACGTCCAAGCCCTGCAGCATCTCCTTAACATCACTTTGAAGAGCCATCAAAGCAGATATCTTTTCCCCGTTAACACGGTATGAAGGAGACGCCTCGCCTCTACCAATTCCACCATCTTTTAAAATAACTTTCACATCAACGTTTTCAGCTTCATTGTGAACCCATCCCGTTATTCTGAACGGTTCAAAGAACTTGTATCTTTTCAATTCAAAGACCACGTCTTGAATCTCATACATTTCCATTCCCCCTTTTTTCGTTGAGATACGCTCTCACGATATCTTTTTCTATTCCCTCTGAAACGTATCCTCTTATAGGCAATCTTTCTTTTATTCTTTCACGAATGAGCGTCGAGGAAATTTGGATCAAGGGAAATTCTTCAGCAAAATGGACGTGTTCCGCAAATTCCTCTAATCTTTTCAAGAGAGAAAAAACATGTTCTTTTTGACAGTAACGAGGATAAACCCACAGTTCCACTTTCTTGATAAGCTGTTCGTATTTGTACCATTTTTCTATGTCGAGAAAGCTATCCTCTCCCATGACATATGTCAATCTGCCATATATCCCTTCAAAATGAGAAATCGTGTTGAATGTGTAAGAAATTTCTTTGTTTTTTCCTTCAAAGTCGGATATTTCTACGTTCTTAATTCCTCTAAATGAATGTTTCACCCATTTCAATCTTTTGGCAAAATCAACGCTTACTCTCTCTTGTTTGTGAGGTGGAATGTAAGCTGGTGTTATGATGAGCTTATCAAGCTTCAGCTTCTCTACAATAGAGGTTGCTATTATCACATGTCCATTGTGAACGGGATCGAAAGTTCCTCCATATATTCCAACTTTCATTTATGGTATTCGAACTCCATGTCACCAATCAGGATAGTATCTCCCTCTTTGGCACCCGCTTTGCGAAGCATTATTTCAAGTCCAAGGGAGTCAAGTTTTTTCATGAATAACTCCATCGCGTCCGGGTATCCGATTTGATACTTATGCAAAAGTCTTTCAACCTTCTCACCCTTGATGACAAAAGCATCGCCTTTTTTCTCTGCAAATATTGGAAGGACACTTTCCCTGTTCTTTTTAGGCTTACGTTCAAAAGCAAGCTCAACATTCGGAGCTTTTTGAACTTCTTTGTAAAGAACTTCTCTTAACTTTTCAATTCCAACTCTTGTCAAAGCCGAAACAACACAAACTGTTTTACCGTTGAAGAGATTGAAAATTTGCTCTGTTCTTTCTTCAGTAACAAGATCGGATTTGTTTAAAAGTATCACTTCCGGCCTATCAGCCAAAGAAGAATTGTACATCTCAATTTCTCTTCTCACCATTTCGTAATCTTTAATAGGGTCTTGACTGGTGATGTCTAAAACATGAGCGATCACTTTTGTGCGCTCAACATGCCTCAAAAATTCGTCTCCAAGCCCCGTTCCATTATGAGCATCCTCTATAATTCCTGGTATGTCCACCAAAATATAAGATTTCCCGAATCCCATTTCAACTTTTCCAAGTACAGGCACCAGAGTCGTAAAGGGATAATCGGCAATTTTTGGATGAGCGTTTGTCATCACTGAAATAAGCGAGGACTTTCCAGCATTTGGAAGCCCCACAAGCCCAACGTCTGCCAATAATTTCAGCTCAAGTTCTATCCAGTGTTCTTCACCCATTTCACCGTTCTCGGCTATGGTAGGAGCTTGCTTGGTAGACGTCGCAAAATGACTGTTGCCCTTCCCGCCTTTTCCTCCTCTGGCAACCACGATCCTCTTGCCGGCTGAATTCATGTCTGCAATTTCGCCATCATCGATCTTCACAATGGTTCCCACTGGTACGTATACAAAAAGATCCTCCCCTGATTTTCCGGTCATGTTGGATCCTTTGCCATTTTCACCATTTTGAGCTCTAAAGTGCTTTCGATATCTGAAATCGACAAGGGTATTCATCGATGTGGTGGCTTCAATTACCACCGATCCGCCTTTTCCACCATCTCCTCCATCAGGTCCGCCTTTGGGAACAAACTTCTCTCTTCTAAAGCTGACAACTCCATTGCCTCCTTTACCGGAAGCAACGTATATTTTAGTCCTATCTATGAACAATTGAAATCACCATTCTATCGAGACCCTTAACCCATTTCTGTTTACATTGGACAGAAAAGAATCCGTGTAATTTTCATATATGTATGCGAATTTCATATTTCCTACAGAGTATTGAATTATGGCATCTAACTTTTGCTCATTAACCGCTGAAGACAATTCCACATCGTATCCAGTTTCGTAATATCCATACACCTGCATTCCAAAAGATGAAAAACTCCCCCAGGCTCCCCCTTTAACCCATGGATATTCCACTCCTGCGAAACCGGCGAAATTAAAGTTGTTAAACAAAGCGCTAAGTGTTATGTCGAAATTTGGATGGACTTCCATTCCTCTATTGTAAACGTACGTTAGTGCCTTTGGAATTCTAAATTCAACGCTTAGATTTTCCCACACTTTTTGAATCGTTCCTAAACCTGCGATTATGGAAACCGAAGTTCCGTTAGAGCAAAGATTGAAATCCACACCGGCTGACGTTTTCCCCAAAACGGATGCCACAGAATAGACAATTCCATTGGTTTTGTTATCTGCGTACACTCCAATTTTTCCGGCAAATCCATCTTTAAACGGTTGAAACACAACAAAATTCATTTCCTTACCCTCAAAATAACTTTCGTAAGAGACGGACCATTTTTGATTGATTACCATGTATGCCGGATTGAAGTTCAAAGCACTTCCTCTCGGAAAATCTTCAGCAAACATAAATGAAAACGTTAAGATCAAAAGCACAAAAACAAGGCATTTCTTCAATATCATTTTCTCCCTTCTGAGATCGTTACGATCAAGTGTCTCGTTCGCGGCCCATCAAATTCGCAAAAGTAAATCCCTTGCCATGTACCAAGAGTCAAATCCCCGTTGTGAATGGGAACTGTTTCGGAAACTCCGACAATTGTTGAGAGAATATGGGCAGCCGAATTTCCTTCAAGGTGCGTGTATTTTCCATTCCATGGAACAAGTTCGGCAAATTTTGACAATATGTCGTCTTTTACGGATGGATCTGCGTTTTCGTTGATCGTGACTGCCGCTGTCGTATGAGGAACGTATATCACACACATACCTTCTTGAACTTCGTTCTGCCGAACGAATTCACGAACACGCTCAGTGATATCCACGAATTCGAAATGTTTTGCAGTGTGCAGTACCATTTCTTTTATCATCGTCATCACTACTCAAAGTTTATGTTGGCTATTATCACCACATAGCCGTTATGCTCTTCCACAACAACCTTGATTTTATTCTCATCAGTTTTGAAGAGTTGTGAGGCTTTTCTCTGAATTTCGTTCTTTATTTCCGCGGTTTTCTCTTCAAGTTCCCCTGCATCCTTAAAGTCGTCTATCCTGTAAACCATGCGCCTTCCATTTCCAACGAGCGCATTCAATCTTTCCCTTGCAGAGTCACGTGCGTTAGTTTCAACTTTTTTCCTCTTTTTTCTCGTGAATATACTGAAGAATCCCATACTCAGTCATCTCCGCTTTGATGACGTTTAAAAAACGATTTTATAGCCTCTAAGAAACCTTTTCTATCTTCCAATTCACTCAATTTGGGAATAGGTATCTCTTCACCTTTTAGCCTGCGAACTATTCCATCGAGTATTTTATGCATATTCGCACTGTTGCCATCTTCTAAAACAAGTGGAATTCCTTTGTTGGTGGAAATTATTATGTCTTCTGAGTCTGGAACTATTCCCATTACCTCTATGGAAAGCGCAGATTTTATATCGTCTATGTTTAACATGTCCCCGTGCCTCACCATATGGGCCTTGAACCTGTTCACTATCAGATGAATTTTATCGTCTTGAAATCCCATATTCTCCAACAAGCCAATAACCCTATCCGCATCCGTTATGGCCGGTAATTCAGGGGTGGTGACCACAAGCGCCTCATCAGCTGCGGCCACGGCGTTTCTAAAGCCTCTTTCTATGCCCGCAGGACAATCCACGAATATGTAATCGAATCTTTCTTTCATCTCGTTTATTATTCTTTTCATATCGTCAGGAGATATCATCTCTTTTGTCGCTATCTGTGAAGCAGGTAACAGGCTCAAATTCTTGATCCGTTTGTGCCTGACAAGCGCATCAAAAACGTTGACTTTCCCGTTTGCAACGTCTATTAGCGTGTAAATTATCCTGTTTTCAAGCCCCATGACGACATCCAAATTCTTCAATCCTATATCGGCATCTACTAATGCGACTCTTTCTCCACCTAACGCCATCGCCGTTCCCAAATTAGCGGTTAAGGTCGTTTTGCCAACCCCACCTTTTCCAGACGTTAGAACGTAAACTCTTGCCAATCAAACATCACCCTCTTAAAAATTCAAGATCATAGAATTCATTTCACTCACCACGGCATCAGCAACATTTCTTACGGCGTTAAAGCCTATTGAACCGGCAAAGACCAATTCTTTGCTCATTCCACCTGTTTTTAAAACCGTCATAACTCCAAGAAAAAATTTTCTTTCACCGGTCGAAACTTCCCTTATCTCATCTAATGATATTCTCGTTCGAGAATTCATAAGGCTTTCAATTGCTTCTATGGTGGCTTCCGCAGACAGTTTAAGAACGTTTTTGAACGATTTGACTCCGTGCTTTGTAACTTCTTTCATTTCTCTACCCTTTGTAATCTCAACACTTACCTCTATTTCCATCCCGTCCTCGGAAAAACCAACGGTTTCTATTTTAAGTAATTCCACGTTTTCTCTTTTCTCTTCGATGCTCGGACTTTTCATACTCGTTTGAGAGTTCATTTGAGCAACGCTTATTATTCTTCTGTCTATCCTCTCACCTGTAATTGTAAGAACAGCCGTCTCTATATCTCTTACTATCTGTTTTGAACTTTTATCACCAGAAGAGAGAATGTGAATTTCTCTCATTTCCCCGCTTTTGTCATCGACAACAACCCTTGCCTTTTCGATTCCGTCAAGAGAATTTAGAATTCTTTCAAGTTCTTTGGTGTCTTTCTCGTTCAAATCTTACCCCCCCTTTTTAATGATATCTCTCTACGGTAAAGCGATAAATTTTCACATCTTCAAATTCGCTGATCCCGGCCTTTGATTTTGCAATCCGAATTTGAGTTTTAACATCGCTAACACCTTCTAAATCTGGAAGTAGCAACCCACGCCTCCAGCCACTTTCAACAATTATGCCGTACTTCTGAGGATCAAGCTCATCGATACCCTTGATTTCTTGAGGAGTCGAAAGCACGTCTACACTTACCACTATGAAGTCAAGTTCTTCTGGACGAACCGGTTCAAACCTTGGATCGTTCAGCGCGGCTTCCAGGGCATTTTGTGTGATCTCATGGGCAATATCAGGAGTTGTTGGCAAAAAAGTTCCTATACACCCTCGCAAATCACCATTTTCTTTGTGAAGGGTAACAAACACTCCAGCTTTTTGCTTGAACATTTCAGCCGGTAATTCACTCGGGTCTGGTTCCAAAATGATCCCATCCCTAATTTTAGATTCTATCACCTTTATGGCCCATTTCACAAATGGGTGATTCCCTTTCATCCAAAAAACATCTCCGCAAGCTCATAATATTCATATGGTACAAGTTTTTTAGTCGCAACTCCATACTCCAAGGGGATGGAAATGATATCGTTACCGCGCAATGCTACCATCCGCCCGAAGTCCCCTTGCTGAACGAGTCCCATCGCCTTGACTCCATAACGGGTTCCTAATATCCTGTCAAATGCTGTAGGCGTTCCGCCTCTCAACAAATGTCCGAGCACGACTGAACGTGTTTCGTAACCTGTTTTTTGCTCTATTATTTCTGAAAGGTAATGCGCTATCCCACCCAACTTTATATGCCCGAAAGCATCTATATTCGTCTTGTCACCGACCACACTTTCAAGTTCTGTGGGCTTGAATCCTTCCGCAACGGCGATCACAGCATAGCCTTTGGATTTCATTCTCTTGTCTATGATGTTTATGATCTCACTTATGGTTCGTGGAAATTCTGGTATCAATATCAAATGCGCCCCAGCTGCGAGACCGGCCTCCAAAGTTATCCACCCCGCGTTTCTTCCCATTAATTCCACAAACATCACACGCTCGTGAGACTTGGCCGTTGATTGAAGGCGATCTATGGCATCCGCTCCGACGTTAACGGCCGTGTGAAATCCGAACGTGTAATCGGTATTTGACACGTCATTGTCTATTGTTTTAGGGACACCTACAATCTTCAACCCTCTTGAAGAGAATTTTGCTGCGACGCTCAGCGTATCGTCTCCCCCTATTGCTATTAAAGTATCTATTTGGGCTTTTTTGAGGTTTTCTTCAACCTTCTCTGCCCCTCCATCAATTGAGAATGGGTTCACCCTTGAAGTTCCAAGAATTGTCCCGCCAAGTAAATGTATGCCTTCAACGTCATCGTCGCCAAGATTTACATACGTGCCTTCAACGGCACCTCTCCAGCCTCGCCTTATGCCAATAACTTCTTCTTCGTTTCTCGCTTTCACTATTCCTCTGATAACCGCATTAAGCCCGGGACAGTCCCCTCCACCGGTGAGTACCGCTACTCTCAATCCTACCACCTCATTTCTTGTTGGCCACTTTCAATCGAGTTAAAGCGCGTTGCACTTTACCTTCAGCTTGACGCCTTTGAATTTCATTTTCGGTGCCTTCAAGCTCCACTTTTGCTTGTTCTAACGCTCTTCTTGCCCGTTCCACATCTATTTCTTCTGATTTTTCGGCAGCGTCCGAAAGCACCATGAATGTATTATTTGAAAATTCCGATATTCCTCCATGAACCGCAAAATTCTGTTTTTCTCCTTTATCGTCTTCCAATTCAAGCTCTGAAATTGCCATTGCCGTCAAAAGGGGAGATCTGTTCTGAAGCGTTCCCATCGCTCCTTCAATGGTTCTGAATTCGGCAAAACGTGCTTCCCCATCAAAAACTCGCTTTTCAGGAGTGATGATCACCACCTTAAACACCTTTAAGCCCCTTTCTTAAGAAGTTTGGCTTTCTCTATCGCTTGATCGATCGTCCCAACCATCAAAAACGCTTGTTCTGGAAGATCATCGTACTTGCCTTCAAGTATTTCCTTAAAGCCCTTGATGGTTTCACCTAAAGGTACGTATTGTCCTTTCGTTCCCGTGAAATGTTCAGCGACGAAGAAAGGCTGACTCAAAAAACGTTGAATTTTTCTTGCACGTTGAACTGTGATACGATCCTCTTCAGAAAGTTCTTCCATGCCAAGAATGGCTATTATATCTTGAAGATCTTTGTGCCTTTGAAGAACTTTTTGCACTTCTCTGGCAACTGAATAATGTTCGTCACCAACGATCTTGGGATCGAGTATTTTTGAGTTGGAATCAAGTGGATCAACAGCTGGATATAAACCCAACTCGGCAATTTGCCTTGACAAAACTATTGTGGCATCTAAGTGTGCAAAGGTTGTAGCCGGTGCCGGATCGGTGATGTCATCTGCGGGAACGTATATGGCTTGAACAGAGGTTATCGAACCGTTTTTAGTTGATGTAATTCTTTCTTGAAGTTCACCCATGTCGGTCGCAAGTGTTGGTTGGTAACCAACAGCCGATGGCATTCTTCCAAGTAAAGCTGAAACCTCTGAACCAGCCTGAACGAATCTGAATATGTTGTCTATAAAAAGCAAAACATCCTTATTTTGTTTGTCACGGAAATACTCAGCCATTGTCAAAGCACTTAAAGCGACTCTAAACCTTGCACCTGGTGGCTCATTCATTTGCCCAAAAACAAGGACGGTGTTATCGATGACCCCACTTTCTTTCATCTCATTCCAAAGTTCATTTCCTTCTCTTGTACGCTCACCTACACCCGCAAACATCGAAAACCCACCATGTTCTATGGCAACATTTCTGATCATTTCCATAACAAGGACTGTTTTACCAACGCCTGCCCCACCAAAAAATCCTATTTTCCCACCTTTTGGGAACGGTGCTATCAGATCTATGACTTTTATTCCCGTCTCAAGTATCTCTATATCCGTAGATTGTTCATTCATCTGTGGTGGCTTCTTGTGTATTGGCCATTTTTCTTTCGCTTCAATTTCTCCTTTTCCGTCTATGGATTGTCCAAGAAGGTTGAACATTCTCCCCATGATCTCGTTTCCAACGGGAACACTTATTGGACTTCCTGTATTTTCAACTTCTTCATTTCTCGAAAGTCCATCAGTTGAATCAAGTGCCACACATCTAACCACGTCATCACCTATGAGTTGTTCCACTTCCATGAAAAGGTCTCTATCTTCCATCTTGACTCTTAGAGCGTTGTGAATATCAGGTATAGAGTCAGATTGGAATTTCACATCTACAACAGGTCCTATGACACTCACCACTTTGCCAGTAGTCATCTTAAACCTCCTAATCTTTAAGCGCTTCAGAGCCGTTTGTGACTTCGATTATTTCTTGGGTTATGTAAGCTTGCCTTGCTTTGTTGTATTTGAGTGTCAAATCCTTCACCAGTTCTTTGGCATTTTTCGTAGCGCTTCTCATTGCATTTTGCCTGGCATTTTGCTCAGCCACTCGTGACTCTAACATGATTCTGTACATCTTAGTTCCAAGATATTGAGGCAAAATAGCTTTCAAAAGTTCCTCAGGTTTTGGTTCATAATCATAAATGGAATTTTCTTTGCCCTTAATCGGCTTTATTGGCAAGAATTCTTCCGCTTTCACCAGATGAATGAGAGGATTTTTAGGATAACCATGGACTATTTTGACAGAATCCACTTCTTCACTTGTGTATATGTTCGCCAGCTCGTTTGCAAAACTCTGCGCATCGCTGTAAGATGGTGTAGCGTAAACATCCACTAAAGAATGTCTCATCTTCTTTCCATCGAACATCATTCTTGACTTTACACGGGCACCCACTGGGTAAAAACCTGCGAATTTTTCACCTAACTCATCAGCCGTTTTGTACCCTAAATCGATAACGTCGTTATTGTACGAACCACACAAGCCCATATCGCCAGTTAAAACCACCACCAGTGTGTGCTTTGGTTCTTCTTTGTAAATGAGGTTACTTGTGAATTCTTCCGTTGTCGATATCACTCGGCCAAAAAGCTCGGAAAATGCACGTTCGTAGTCGTAAAAGTTCTTTATCATACGTTGAAGTTTGCTAAGTTTTGCCGTGGCAACCATTTCCATAGCTCGCGTTATGTGCATGGTGGAGCTGATCGATCTTATCTTCCTTTTTATGAGTTGCTCAGTTCCTCGCCCCATTTTAACTCACCTTAAAATTCTTTTTGAATTCTTCAATTGAATTTTTGAGTAACTCTTCTGTTTCTTTTTGCAAATCTTTGGATTGTTCTATGGACTTAAGGACGTCTAAATGCTTTTCCCTCATGTAATCAATGAATTCTCTTTCAAATCTCCTAACATCTTCTACGTTGAGATCGTCAAGGTAGCCCTTAACTCCTGTGTACAGTGAAATAACTTGTTCTTCAAATGACATTGGGGCATATTGTTCTTGTTTTAAAAGCTCCATAAGATGCTGCCCTCTCGTGATCTGAGCTTGAGTTGAAGGATCAAGCTCAGTCGAAAATTGAGCAAATGCTTCCAACTCTCTGAATTGGGCAAGCTCTATTCTCAAATTGCCAGCAACTTTTTTCATTGCTTTCGTTTGAGCGGCTCCACCAACTCGGGAAACCGACAAGCCCACGTTGACAGCTGGTCTGAATCCTGAGTAGAAAAGAGAAGATTCCAAATATATTTGACCATCGGTTATGGAAATGACATTAGTTGGAATGTAAGCACTCACATCGTTAGCCTGAGTTTCTATGATTGGTAACGCTGTCATAGAGCCTCCACCCAGTTCATCACTTAATCTTGCAGCCCTTTCAAGAAGCCTGGAGTGCAAGTAAAACACGTCTCCTGGATAGGCTTCACGACCTGGAGGTCTTCTTAAAAGAAGTGATATTTCTCTGTAAGCAACAGCGTGCTTACTCAGATCATCGTACACAACCAAAGTATCTTTCCCTAAAAACATCAGTTCTTCGGCAATGGTCGCTCCGGCGTAAGGAGCAAGATACAGCAAAGGAGCTGGATCGCTTGCAGATGCAACGACAACGGTCGTGTAATCCATTGCCCCATATTGTCTGAACTTTTCAACAGTCCTTGCAACGGCTGCGCCCTTTTGTCCTATCGCAACGTAAACACAATAGACGCCTTTTCCCTTTTGATTGATAATGGTATCCACCGCAATGGCACTCTTGCCGGTTTGCCTATCTCCCACTATCAGCTCTCTTTGCCCTCTTCCAATTGGAATCATTGAATCAATGGATTTCAAGCCAGTTTGAAGTGGTGTGTTGACCGGTTGTCTTTCGATGATGCCAACCGCTTTTCTTTCCACAGGTCTCGTTTTCTTAATCGAAGTCGGTTTGCCACCGTCTAAAGGATTACCCAACGGATCTACCACTCTGCCAATGAGTTCCTCACCAACAGGTACTTCAATAATTCGATGTGTTCTTTCGACCAGATCTCCTTCTTTGATATCTTTGTAATCCCCAAGTATTACAACTCCAACATTGTCTTCTTCCAAATTTATGGCCATTCCCATACTTTCGTTTTGAAACTTCACTAACTCGTTGGACATAACATTTTCAAGGCCGTAAACGCGAGCAATTCCGTCACCAACTTGGATAACACGCCCCACTTCCTTTAAATCAGGGACGTTTTCAAAACTTTCTATCTTCTCGCGCAGAACCCTGGTAATCTCGTCTGGGTTTATACGCATCTAATCACCCTCCATACATAAGGCTGGCCGCTTTTTTCAGTGCACCGGCTGCGCTTAGATCCACTACAGAATCCTCAAAGTCTATTACCACACCTGCCAGAAGTTCTTCATCGTGTACAATTTCAACGATTGGATCCAACTTTCTGATTTCTTTAATCACTTTGATTATTTCATTTTTCTCGTTTTCGTCAAGTTGTTGAGCAACTCTCAAAATGACGTGTTCTTTTCCGCTGGATCTTAACCATAATTTCCAAGAAATATCGTAAAGATCCCCAAATATTTGAAAACGCTTATGCTCAAATATAACTTTCAACAACTTTTTGCACTCTTTCCCCGTACCAAATGAATTTGCCACGATGTTCGCTTTCGATTCCGGAAAAACGGTTGGATCGTTTATAAACGTTTTTATCCTTTCATCATCAATTGCTGCCATTGCTTTTATCATCTCAAGACATTTTGAATCTTTTAGCCCGAAAAGTGCTCGTGCGTACCTTACTACGACAGCCCGCCTACTTTTCATTTTTTTCACCGAGTTTTGAAAGCTGAGACATCAAAAAGTCCCGCTTCGATTTCTCATCCAGATCCCTTTGAATTAAGCGGGAAGCAAGGGTAACTGCAAGTGTAACAACTTTGGTTTTCAAAACCTCTTCAGCTTTTAGCTGTTCTTCTGTAATTTCTCTCCTTGCTTTTTCCATAGTAGATTCAATTTCGCTTCTAATGCGTGTTTTTTCCGATTCTTCATATTTCTTAACTCTCTCTTTTGCTTCATCGTACATGTTATTTATTCTTTCATTCAACTCTTGGAGCTGCATTTCAGACTTTTTCTTGAGTTCTTCCGCTTCTTTGCGGGCTTTTCCTGCTTTTTCGTACTCACTTTTAATTTCACTACTTCTTTTATCTGTCATGTTCAGAAACGGTTTGTAGAGAAATTTGATAAGCAAGTACATCAGCAAGAAGAAACTCATCAACTGCAATATAGACGTACCGTTAAAATTCACAAAAACGCCAGAAGACATCGCTTATCTCCTTAAAATAACAGTATCATGAAAGCAATTAGCAAGGAGTAAAGCCCTGTTGATTCGGTTACGGCTTGAGAAAGCAGCATTCTTGTTGTGAGAGTGGCAGCCATTTCAGGTTGTCTGCCCATGGCTTCCATTGCTTTCCCCCCTATGTTACCTTCACCTAATGCAGGCCCAATAGCACCTATTCCCATCGCCAAACCTGCTCCCATGTACTTCGCGGCCTCAACAACTGCTTGAGCCATAGAAAGATCCGCCAATTTAATTCCCTCCTTTGTTATTGTTCAAGTTGTACACTAATGTAGGCAATCGCCAACATCGAAAACACAAAAGCTTGAATGGTGCCGACAAAGAATCCGAAAAATCCCCACAAAACCACGGGAATAACGGTGTATTTGGCGAGATAGCTCAGCATCAAAACCATTATTCCTCCCCCACCAATGTTTCCAAACAGCCTTAAGGAGTGAGAAACTGGCTTCGCCAATTCTCCTATAATGTTCATGGGAAGCATTATGGGGTTGGGATCCATAAAGCCCTTCAACCACTCTTTAAAACCTTTGAGTTTTATCGCGAAAATATGACTTATAAACAAAACCATGACGGCATATGTCACATTCGTGTTCAAATCTCCCGTTGGAGAAGGCCATGTGTCTGTGAACAAATTCAAGCTTAAACCATGATTCAACACTCCAACGCTAATTCCAGGAATTCCACCAAGTAAGTTTGAAAAAAGTATGAAAAGAAAGAGAGTAGCGGAAACGTAAAAAGTTGGTCTTACAAACTCTTCTAACGGGATCGAATCTTCAACAAGTTCGTATATGAAAGAAAGGACGATTTCAATTGCGGATTGTTTGCGAGAAGGGATCTTTTTAAGATGCTTTTTAAAATCAACTGCCATGTACACCAATATTACCACAAGCGCTAACGTCATTATGATAGTAAGTGGATTAAGGGTTCCAAGAATCGAAGGAAGTGGCACTTTTACTTGCCAAACATGTCCAATTCCACTTGGAATTTCGATCTTGTTCAAATTCCAGATCGCGACGATTGCGTATACCACAAGGAAAGCACTTAGAAATATCTTTTCACCCTTTGAGAACTTTACCTTCAAAATTCACCACTCCTCCAAAAAGTAGTAAGCGTGAGTCTCATCAGCTCCAACCCAAAGAACGCGCTTAACACTCCCCATATTGATAAAGATGAAGACACCCCTAAAATGATTGCACTCAAAGCGTATCTCTTTAAAAATCCAATTCTTAGAGTTTTAATCCCTTGACTTCTAAAACGTTTGGCATCGTTTATCATCATGAGTAACGAAAATTGAGAGCCAATTGTGCCCAAAAGAAATCCTACAAAACATCTCCAATCAACATTCAGCAGGACGATTGAGAAAGGAACAAAAGACACCCATAGATTGACGGACCAATCAGTTGCCTTTATTTCTCTTATCATCTTCATCTTCCCTTTTGGCTTCCTTAAGCAGCATTCTCATACCGTTGTACATCCCAGATGCGATGCCAAGAAACAAAAAAACCACAAGTAAGACTTTGTTGTTGAATGTCCATTTGTCAAGATAATAACCGATCAAGCCACCCACCAAAACGTTGGATGCAATCGTCACGCCAAAATCAAAGACCACGTTAGAACGTTTAAAAAAAGCAATTGGAAATCTTTTTTTCATAATCAATTCACTTTGAAGATTCTCATGGAACGCCCACCAACTTTTACTGGACCGTCCCCTGTTTCAACAATCACCGTAATCCCAAAAGGTAACTTTTTAACGATCTCGTCGCTTATGTGAATATTGTCGCAAACAAGTAATGTCGGAAGGTTTGAATCATTACTCAATTCATGCAGAATTATATCCCAAAATACACCAAAATGCAAGAAAATGTTGCTTTTTTTTCCCAAAGTGTTAAGTTCTCTTAGTCTGAAAAATACAGGGTCGGTTTCAAAAATTTCATATCTTTGAGCAACTTCTTTTAATTCCAAGCCGCGCATCCCGCTTCCAACCAAACAAACTTTTTCAAAGGGGCCGCACGTGTTTATCAAAGAAGCTATCTCGTTTGATATTTTCGGAATCTTCCAGATCACCCTGTGTCTTTTCATGCCTCTCATATAATCTTGAAAAATTATTGAGGCACTCAGCTCGTCCACCATGCTTTTCTTTGAATTTGAATTTCTTATTTCCGCATTTGCAATTGTGGATGTAAAACGTTCATCCACCATGTAAACAGGGATCGGAGCGATTGATTTGGCAACTTCTATTGCTTTATCCACAGCTGTTGTTGTCGATTTTGTAAATTGCATTTTCAAGTTCAACGGCAGTCCAAAGACCACTTCTGAAAGAAGATCTACGCTTTTCAGTTCTTCAACAATTTTTGATGGTTTAACAGTTTTTACACTGGTTATGATCTTTCCACTCGGATCGCTGATGGCGATTCCACTTCTTTTGAATCCAAAATCAACTGACACTTTTCGCATGATTGCTAAATGGATTGTGAAAGATCCTGACTATATCTCTTGTTTTACTTGCCATGATCTCTCGCTTGAGATCGTGAATGATCTTTCTTTCCACGTTTCCTTCCTTTTCACGTAGGCTACCTTCAACCTCTTTTTCATCTGGAATTCTCGTAACATTTTTACCATCAAACACTCCTATTTCCTCAAGGATTGAAAGATAAATCTTTGATAACGCTTTCGAGCTTGAAATTTCTTCGCTTACGAGACACTCTTCAGGATCATCTTTGCAGTTTTTCCTTAAAATCTGTGCAGCCTCTAAAACACGTTCATAAGAGGGGAAAAGTTGTTCAATATCTCGAATGTTTTTTTCCACATCTTTTTCTCCAAAAAGCATATGAATTACCGGCACAGAGTTAATTCCCTCAAAGAGAGCGGGGGGCTTCAAAAGAGAAATGTGGTTTCGAGGAAAATCGTAATAAACAATTCTATCCATTCCATCAATTGTCGAAGCGTAAGTGGAAGTTGTTAAAAGGATCCTGACTTTTTCCCTTCTCACAAGCTCCACCACATGACGGTAATGGTAAGGGTTGGAATTAGAAATGTAAGAAACGATCTTTTCACCCTTACACATTTGTGGATATTTATCGCAAAGGGTCTTAAAAACCTCTTTAAGATTTCTTTGGTCTGAAAAAACGATCATCATTTTATTTTGATTTTCTATCATACTCATAATGAGTTCGATCCTGTTTTCTAAATTTCTATCGTCTATTACCCCAACATCACGTTTGTGAAATTCGTGAAAAACATTGGTAATTCCAAGGGAAGAAAGTAATTCTGTTTCGAGTTCTTGAGTTAAAAAAGAAGAAAACACGATGAGCTTACTTGGTCTTCTGGTTGAAAAAAGCTCTATCATTTCATGCAACATATCACTTTCATAAACGAGTTGAGGCTCGCATAGGATAACACGTTCACCACCTTTCAAAACCTTAGAAAGGGAAACTGTGTTTGTGAAGATCACATCTGGCGAGTGAACTTCCGAATTCATCGCATCTACGTAAGAAAATCTCACACCGAGGCCTTTCATATCGAAAATCAAAGAGTTGTAAAGATCCCGAAGTGCCGAGTTACTTGGTGTAACCACAACGAGCCTTTTGCTTTTATCGATCAGAGCCTCAAGTATCATTTTCCCTTCTGCATAAGGATCACCTATTACCAAAGCACTCAAATCTCCTGATAAGACCTTTGAAAATTTCCTTTTTTTCACTATCGTCCTCACATACGCTTTACCTTTAATATCACTATTCTGCTTCACATTAACATCTACGATGTTCAACTGAAAATTCGTTCTTCCATTCCATGAGTTCTTCCAAACATTTGCAATGACATCCAACTTCGTAACATCTCTCGTGTAAATCACATCGTTAAAAAGGTGAGAAAATCCAAATCCAATCGCATCTAACCTATTTTGTCCTTGCCTCAAAGTAAGATTAACGTGCTTCCCTAATTTTCCCACGTTCTTTATTCTTTCCACATTAAGGTCTTCAAATTCAAAAACTGGTTCTGGATTACCACTTCCATAGGGTCTAAGTTTTTCAATGTCCGAAAAAAGAGGCTTTTTCACGTCGTTTAAACTCATTTTTGCATCAACGTTCACCACAGATGTTAACGTATCAGGATCGTAGCTTTTCATAATTTCTTGAAGACGCTTATCCAACTTCGGTATTAATTCAGTTTTTAACGAGAAACCAGCGGCCATTTTGTGTCCACCATACTCTTCAAGCAAGTCTTCTGCTTTTTTAAGGATTTGCACTATGTTAACGCCTTCTATGCTTCTAGCCGATCCCCTCGCCACATTTCCCTCTATGGAGATCATCAAAGTAGGTTTATGATAAATTGAAAGGATCCGAGAAGCCACTATTCCTATAACTCCAGGATGCCATTTTTCTCCCGCAAGAACGAGAATTCTGCGCTCTTCTAAATCCTTCATCGTGTCCAATTGCGCCAAAGCTTGTTGATATATTTTATTTTCTATAAATTGTCTTTCGCGATTTTTGTCAACGAGTTTTTTCGCAAACGAATACGCTTTGTTGGGGTCTTCTTCCAAAATGAGTTTGAGTGCGGCATAAGCACTGTCTATTCTTCCAACGGCGTTTATCTTTGGTGCTATCTTGAAACCGATGTCATGAGCCTTGATGCTATTCGAATCGACGTTGGAAAGTTCCATGAGTTTTGCAATCCCAACTCTCTTCTTTTCACTTAAAAGTTTCATTCCTTTGTAAACAAAATACCTGTTTTCTTCAAGGATTGGGACTATGTCTGCCACTGTGCCAAGAGCAACTATATCAAGGTATTCTTCCAGATCGTCATCGTTTACGATCCTCTTTTGAAGTGCTTGAAGAACTTTGTAAGCAACTCCCACCCCAGAAAAATCTTTAAAGGGATATCGATCTCCTGGTCTTTTGGGGTCGATTATCGCTGCAGCAGGTGGAATGACTTCCTTTGCTTCATGGTGATCGGTAACTATCATTTCAAAGCCAAGAGAATTTGCAAACGTCGTTTCTTCAACAGATGTGATACCACAGTCCACTGTCATGAGCCTTTTTATCCCTTTTTCATGCAGATCCCTAATGGCATCTTTATTCAAACCGTAGCCATCGTCTAAACGACTGGGAATGTGGTAATCGACATTCCATCCCCATTTGCTCAACACAAGGTAGTACAACGCTGTACCTGTTACACCGTCTACATCGTAATCTCCGTATATCACCAAAGTTTCCCCGTTTTTTCTGATCTTAACAAGTTCTTCAACGGCTTTATCCATATCAAGCATCACGTAAGGATCTCCTAATGGTATCTTGTCTGGCATCAGAAACTGCTCGACTTTTTCAACAGAATCAGCACCTCTGTTAACGAGTAATCGAGCAAGAAGAGGGCTTATATGGAATTTATCACACAAAAACTTTTCCCACTTTTCGTGAGATTGGGCAACCTCCCATTCACTTTTCAATTCACATCCTCTCCCATCTTTTTATCACTTTTCATTGAATTATACCATGTAGTTCATCACTTCCTTTATGTACTTGATACACTGGTTCTCTTCAGTTCACTGTGGGTAAAAACAATGATTTCTTTGACAAATCAGAT
>CAYYEU010000005.1:0-33378 GCA_964470975.1 uncultured Mesoaciditoga sp.
AGAAAGGAGAAATATCGTTCAAAACAATTTTTTCCAAAGAGAAGGTTATTCCCCAGATGGTTACCAATAAAATGAGTAAGAATGCACTTTTCATTTCACCTTTTTTTCTCACATTTCCTCCTCAAAATTCGTTAATTATGCTAACTATTTTGTAGCTTATCACAAAAAGTTTTAAAATAGAACCAATTTGAATTAAAAAAGGAGAAAGACACATGCATTATTTACTTTACATAGCAGTTTATTTTGTTGGTATTATAGCAGGGTTCATGAACGTTTTGGCAGGAGGAGGGTCAATGCTAACGCTTCCAATGCTTGCATTTTTGGGCCTTGATATAGGCGTGGCAAATGGCACAAACAGGGTAGCGATCCTTCTACAAAATGTAGTTGCCGCTAGACAATTCAAAAGAGAAAAAATAGACGTCATAAAGAGAGCTTTGATCTTAGCAATACCTGCAACGTTAGGAGCCATAATTGGAAGCATGATCGCAATTCAAATGAATGAAAAAATTTTTGAAAAGATCATAGGAGTTTTATTCCTTTTCCTCGCAATTTTTCTCATTTGGAAACCATCTGTTTGGGAAAAAGGAATTGGGCTTCCCCCGAGGTACAGATGGCTTTCGTATCCAATATTTTTTGGAGTGGGAATTTATGGAGGTTTTATCCAAGCTGGAGTAGGATTCTTCTTTATACTATCACTTGTTTTAGCTGAAGGAATGGACATAATCAAGACCAATGCGGCAAAAGTTACCATTATCGCATTGTACACCATCGCGTCATTGCTCGTATTCCTAATGAATGGAAAAGTTGATTGGGTAGCAGGTCTCGTTCTGGCAAGTGGCAATATGACGGGCGCGGTTTTTGGTACCAAATTTGCCATCTTGAAAGGTGCCAAATGGGTCAGATACGTCCTCTTCGCCGCGGTAATTTTGAGTACAATGAAATTTTTAGTGATTTCATAGGCAAACCATTCCATCAAATTCAATGGGGTGATTTTGCCTCGAATCTTTACACAAAATAGTCCTCTCTAAAGAGGTGCAAATTTTTCTAAAAAAGAGCGTAAATATGCTATAATTGCTAAAAATGACAAGGGGTGAAAAGGCTTGTCGAAGGCTTTTTATGTTACAACACCAATTTATTACATAAACTCGGATCCACACATAGGTTCCGCCTATACGACTATAGTCGCAGACAGTGTTGCGCGGTATAAAAGGATGATGGGATACGATACTTTCTTTCTAACCGGAACAGATGAACATGGCCAACATGTTTTGAGAGCGGCACAGAAAGCAAACAGAGACGTAAAGGACTTTGCAGACGAGCTTGCAGGACGATTTATTAAACTTTGGAAAGAACTTGGGGTCTCCAACGACGCTTTTGTGAGAACTACTGACGATTACCATGTGAAAGCCGTCCAGGATTTCTTTCAAAAGATGTACGACAAAGGCGACATTTATTTAGGTAAATATGAAGGCTGGTACTGCGTCAACTGTGAGACGTTTTGGACAGAAAAGGATATCGATGAAAATAAGCTATGTCCGACATGTCACAGGCCGTTAGAACATGTTGAAGAGGAAAACTATTTCTTCAGACTTTCCAAATATACCGAGCCTTTGTTAAAGCATTTCAAAGAGCATCCGAATTTCGTTGAACCAGCGTTTAGAAGGAACGAGATGCTCAAGATTCTTGAGAATGGTCTCGAAGATATCAGTGTTTCAAGAACATCATTCGATTGGGGAATTCCGATCCCATTTGATCCAAAACACGTCGTTTACGTGTGGTTTGATGCGCTTATCAACTACGTTTCCGCAATAGGATATGGTAGAAATAACAAGATGTTCAACAAGTATTGGCCCGCGGATGTTCACTTCATTGGAAAGGAAATCAACCGTTTTCATTCTCTGATTTGGCCTGCCATGCTTATGAGCGTAGGGCTTCCCCTTCCAAAGAAAATATTTGCTCATGGATGGTTGACGGTTAACGGCGAAAAGATATCCAAGTCAAAAGGAAATGCTGTAGATCCAAGAGCACTGGTTAACGCATATGGTATTGATGCAGTGAAGTATTATCTGTTGAGAGACATTCAATTTGGAAACGATGGGGATTTCTCGGAAGATAATTTAATAACGAGAATAAATGCCGATCTTGCAAATGATCTTGGGAATCTTGTTCACAGAACCCTTTCAATGATATCTCAAAATTTTGAAGCTCTCCCAGAACCAACGGGAGATGGAGAACATGATGATGAACTTAAAAGCCTTACAGAAGAAACCATCAATGAATATTTCGAATATATGGACGGATTCAAGTTCACTCAAGCACTTGAAAGCGTTTGGAAGTTGATAAGATTTGGAAACAAGTACATAGACCTTACAGAACCTTGGCTTTTGGCTCGGGATGTTTCTAAAAAAGACAGACTGGCAACCGTACTTTACAACCTTTCTGATGTTATAAGGAATGTTGCCATCATGCTGTCTCCCATATTGACAAAAACAGGCGATGAAATCATGAAAAAAATGAATCAACCCTTCAAAGGGGTTGAAAGCCTTGGCTGGCGTAAAACGGCTTCGAATGTGAAAATCACAGTGGGAGAGCCACTGTTTCCAAGGATAGACGTTAAAGAATGGAAAAAGGTGATAAAAATGAATGAAGAAAAGAAAACGGAAGTTCAGGCTACGCAAAAGCCACAAGTCACTATTGAAGATTTTGCGAAGTTAGATCTCAGAGTTGCAAAGATATTATCAGCAGAGCGCGTACCCAAGTCTGAGAAACTCATAAAATTGGAATTGGATCTTGGAAGCGAAAAAAGACAAATAGTTGCCGGGATTGGCAAAGTTTACATGCCGGATTCTTTAATAGGTAAAGAGATAATAATCATATTCAATCTCAAACCGGCAAAGCTCATGGGAATAGAATCAAACGGGATGCTCTTGGCGGCAAAAGATAGCGAGAAGCTCAGGATATTGACTGTCGATGGGCAGGTAGAACCCGGTGCAAAAATTTCGTGAGGTGTGAATAGTGGAAGAAATGATTAAAAGATCTATCTCAGATGAATTAGTTGATTCTTACATAAATTACTCGATGAGCGTTATCATAGGAAGGGCCATCCCAGATGTGAGAGATGGCCTTAAGCCTGTTCAAAGACGTATACTTTATGGAATGTACCAACTCGGACTTAAAAGTGGGGGTTCCACGAAAAAGAGTGCAAGAATAGTTGGAGAAGTTATGGGGAAATATCACCCACATGGTGATATGGCCATATACGATACGCTGGTAAGAATGTCCCAAAATTTCACGATGAGGTACCCAATCGTTCATGGGCAAGGAAACTTCGGCTCAATTGACAGAGATCCACCCGCTGCGATGAGGTACACTGAAGCAAAACTTTCCAAAATTGCAGAAGAAATGCTTGCAGACATAGAAGAAAATACAATTGATATGATTCCAAACTTCGATGAGTCTCTAAGAGAACCTGTTGTACTTCCTGCGAAAATTCCTCAGCTCTTGATGAATGGCGCATCTGGCATAGCCGTTGGGATGTCAACATCTATACCACCACACAATCTTGGGGAACTCGTTGACTTGATGGTGGCGCTTATAAAGAATCCAGACATTGATACTTCAGAAGTGGCACGTATGCTAAAAGGTCCTGATTTTCCAACTGGCGGGACGATAATGGATGCCGAGGCAATTCGAAAGATATACGAAACAGGACATGGTTCGGTAATCGTAAGAGGTAAAACACATTTTGAAGAACATAAAAATCGTACGAGAATAATAATAACCGAAATACCTTACGGGGTTTCAAAGGCTGGTCTTATCGAAAGTGTCGCGGATTTCGCGAAGAATTCCAAAGAAAATTTTATCACCAACATACGTGATGAATCCGATAGAAACGGTCTGAGAGTGATGATCGAACTTGCGCGAGCCGCAAATCCGAACGTTGTGCTCAACCGCCTCTACAAGCATACGCCTCTTCAAATTCACTTCCCGGTGAACATGCTTGTAATCGATCACGGTAAACCAAAACTCATGAATTTGAAACAGATGGCAATGGCTTTCATAAACCATCGCTATGAAGTTGTAAAACGCAGAAGTGAATATGAATTGGATAAATATTCACGACGTGCTCACATAGTTGAAGGGCTTATAAAAGCTTCGCGTGCGATTTCAAGTGTCATAAATGTGATAAGAGATGCAAAGGATCCGGCTGACGCAGCTCAAAAACTCGTAAAAGTCTTGGAAGTTTCCGAAGAGCAGTCAAAGGCAATTCTCGACATGAAACTTCAACGTTTGACATCTCTCGAACACAAAAAATTGGACGACGAATATCAAACACTTATAGATCGCATGGCAAAACTTCAGGCAACTCTTGGGGATTCTTCCAAGATGATGGAAGAGGTAGAAAAAGAACTTTTAGAGGTAAAAGATAAATATGCCGATGAAAGGCGAAGCGAAATAAAAAACAACTTGGAAGTTATAAACGTTGAAGATCTTCTCATCGATGATGATTTGGTGGTTACCGTTACTCATGATGGTTACATCTCTTCCACAAAGTTGGATGCTTACAAAAGTCAAAACAGAGGTGGAAAGGGAAATATTTCATTGAGAACACGCGATGAGGATTACGTTGAACACGTTTTCATAACTTCAAGGTTGAGTTATACCATGTTCATAACGAATCTTGGACGTGCATACTTCATAAAAAATTACAACATTCCGGAAAGTAACAAAGGAACAAAGGGTAAGTTGATACTCAATTACCTTAACCTTTCACAGGGAGAAAAAGTTAAATCGGTACTGTCGCCCGGAAGAGTTATAGACGATTCAAAGGATCTTTTGATAGTAACGAAAAGGGGACGTATAAAGCGCACATCCCTTGGAGAGATATCCATAAGAACTAATGGAATATACGTTATAAAATTAGAAGAAGGCGATGAAATAGTCGATGCAATGCTTGCCAGCGCAAATAACGAAAAGGCCAAAATAGCACTTGCCACAGTAAAAGGGAAAATCATATCCTTTGAGATTAAAGAGGTTAGAAGAATGGGACGAACTGCTATGGGAGTTATCGGCATTAAATTAAGAGGCGATGATGAGGTCGTGTCTATGATAATACCATCGGCAGAGAATGTTCAAGTTTTGACAGTTAGTGAAAGTGGATATGGAAAGCGGACTAATTTCAAAGATTACAGGGTTCAACACCGTGGAGGATATGGTATTAAAAATCTCAAAATGACTGAAAAAAATGGTCTGATAGTTTCCGTAAAACCGGTGATCGATACCGACGAGATCATAGCCGTCACGGCAAGTGGGAAGGCAATACGTTTTAAAGCGTCTGATGTTTCAATCACAAGCCGTGTAACTCAAGGAGTTAAGTGCGTTAGACTAAACGGTGATGATAAAGTAGTTGCATTCGCCATTGCAAGGGATTGACCTAATTTGAAAGTGGTTTGCGTTGTTGAATATGATGGCACGGGTTTTCATGGCTCTCAATATCATCCGGATGTTCGTACCGTTCAAGGAGAATTCAACAAGTCTTTGGAGACGATTTTCAAACAACATCTCAAGACCGACATGGCTGGAAGGACAGATGCTGGGGTACATGCCAATTATCAAGTCTTTTCTTTTGATCGAGTTAACAAGAGAATGGAAGAGAAGAACGTGAAAGACGCTTTGAATTCCGTGCTTCCAAAAGATATACACGTTAGAGAAGTTTGGTTCTCGGCTGATAATTTTTCGCCGCGTGTTGCGGCAAAGAAGAGGGTATATCAGTATTTCCTATACAACCGTCCGGAGAAAGACATATTTATTCGTAATAAAGCGTGGTGGTTTCCATATCATTTAGACGTAGAAAAGATGAGGGAGGCTGCCAATTTTCTTGAAGGAAATCATGATTTCACTTCTTTTGTTGCCAGGGATAAAAAAGACGATCGGAGTCCCATGAGGTTGATTTATAGAATCAGAATACTTAAAATATCACATTTCATACTTATCCGTGTTGAAGGGAAATCTTATCTGAAACGCATGGTTAGGAATATAGTTGGAACGTTGGTAAAAGTAGGAGTTGGAACGTGGGAACCTTCGTACGTCAAAGAACTTCTCGAAATGAAGGATAGGAGCAAAGCGGGAGCAACGGCTCCCGCGCATGGTTTATATCTATACCGTGTTTATTTTTAAAAATTTGGAGGTCTTTGATTTGAAAAAAAGACTCGACGAATTGTTAGTTGAGCGCGGATTATTTCAATCACAAAGTCGTGCGAAAGCCGAGATACTTGAAGGGAACGTTATTGTCAACGGTACGATTGCCAAGAAGGCTGGTAAGCCAGTTTCCAATGACATAAAAATAGAGTTAAAGAAAAAAAGCCCATATGTTTCACGCGGGGCATATAAATTGACAAAAGCATTGGATGAATTTAAAATAGATCTTAGCGAAAAGATTTGTTGTGATCTTGGAGCATCAACAGGCGGATTTACTCAAGTTATGCTGGAAAGAAATGCGAGAAAAGTTTACGCCGTTGATGTTGGATATGGACAATTTGCATGGAAGTTGAGAAATGATCCGAGAGTGATCCTGAAAGAAAGAACGAATGCGCGTTTTTTAACACCTGATGATTTTAGCGAGAAAATTGACTTCATCACATGTGATCTTTCTTTTATTTCGTTAAGACTGATTTTACCAGTTGTGAAAAAACTGTTGAATTTGAACGGCACCACGGTTTGCCTTATAAAACCACAATTTGAAGCTGGACGCGATAGAATAAAGAAAGGCGTCGTCAAATCCAAGGAAATACACGTGGACGTTTTGGAAAGTACGATAAAATTTGCGAGGGAAGTGGGTTTGTATGTGAAAGACCTAACTTACTCTCCCATAAAAGGTCCGGCTGGAAACATAGAATTTTTAGCATATTTTGATTTTGGAATCGAAAAAGAAGTAGACGTGAATACGCTCGTAGACCTTGCATGGAAAGAACTTATGGAGGGGTGAAAATGTCATTGATGAATAAATTGTTCGATCAGAACAAAAGATACTTGAAGAGTTTTTCGAAAATTGTAGACGAGGTTAACGCGCTCGAAGAAAAAATGAAAAAATTGAAAACCGAGGAGTTTCCGAGTAAAACCGAAGAGTTTCAAAAAAGAATAGAAAACGGTGAATCGTTGGAGGACGTGTTGCCTGAGGCTTTTGCACTCGTTAGAGAAGCTTCTCAAAGAACACTTGGCATGCGTCCATTCGATGTTCAAATAACGGGAGCCGTTGCACTTCATAAAGGAATGGTAGCCGAAATGAAAACCGGCGAGGGAAAAACACTTGTCGCGGTTATGCCTGCTTATTTGAACGCTTTGAGCGGTAAGGGCGTTCATATTATAACGGTTAACGATTACTTGGCACGTAGAGATGCTGAATGGATGGGACCAGTTTACAAATCCCTTGGCCTTTCTGTCGGTGCCATTCAGTCTAACATGGATCCTGATGAAAGACGCAAGATGTACAACTGTCATATAACGTACGGAACGAACAACGAAATGGGATTTGATTATCTGAGAGACAACCTTGCCTATTTGCCTGAACAGCGAGTTCAGAGAGAACATAACTTCGTGATTGTGGATGAAGTCGACAGTGTTCTCATAGATGAGGCTCGTACTCCTTTGATCATATCTGGCCCTGCGGGGACATCATCGAAGCTTTACAGGATGTTCGCTTCTCACGCCAAGAAATTCAAACCAGAAGCCGATTTCAAAATAGACGAAAAATCCAAAACGGTCAGTCTTACCGAAGAGGGAATTAAAAAAGCGGAGAGAGTCATAGGAGTGGACAATCTGTACGATCCACAAAACGTCAATTACAATTTTCACCTTTTGAACGCACTGAGGGCACTTCATTTGTACAAACGCGATGTGGATTACCTCGTGCGCAACGGTGAAGTGCTGATAGTTGACGAATTCACAGGTCGTGTGTTGGAAGGAAGACGCTACAGTGAAGGGTTGCATCAAGCCATTGAAGCGAAGGAAGGCGTGAGGGTAAAGGAAGAAACGATAACATACGCCACGATAACGCTTCAGAATTATTTCTTGATGTACAAGAAGATTGCAGGTATGACCGGTACTGCTTATACCGAAAAGGACGAATTCGAGCAGATATACAACATGAAAGTCGTGGTCATACCGACAAACAAGCCGGTTATACGTAAGGATATGAACGATCTCATTTTCAAAACTGAAAAGGAAAAATTCAATGCGATAGCTGAGGACATAGTTAAAAGGCACGAAAAAGGACAGCCCGTCTTGGTAGGGACTATATCCATAGAAAAAAGTGAAAGACTTAGCCAGATGTTGAAAAAACTGGGTATTCCGCATGAAGTTCTGAACGCGAAACATCCTGAAAGAGAGGCCGAAATCATAGCCAAAGCTGGTCAAAAAAGTGCCGTTACGATAGCCACCAATATGGCAGGTAGGGGAACCGATATAAAACTTGGAGAAGGTGTTAAGGAAGTTGGTGGGTTGTACGTGCTTGGAACAGAAAGGCATGAAGCTCGAAGAATAGACAATCAGCTCCGTGGAAGATGCGCTAGGCAAGGTGATCCTGGTGAGACACGCTTTTACCTTTCAACAGAAGATAATCTATTGAGAGTGTTCGGTGGAGATAAAATGAGGTCCTTGATGAACACTCTAAAAATATCTGAAGGTGAACCGATAGAACATGGCATGCTGAGTCGTCTCATTGAACAGGCTCAAAAAAAGGTTGAAGGGATTCATTTTTCCATAAGGAAACATCTTCTTGAGCTTGATTCCGTTCTCGATAGACAAAGAAATGCCATCTATTCCCATCGTAATTGGATACTTAACGGTACCCAAGTAGAAGAGCATCTCATGGAGATATTTGAAGACGTCGTGGATAGAAGAATGGCAAAATATTGTCAAGACAAGATAGCGGAAAATTGGGACCTTGAAGGATTAGAAAGTGAGCTGAAGACTATCTTCCCATTTTTCTCTTTAGATGGGGATACAGGTGATGCTGAATCCTTAAAGGAAGATGTAATGAAAGAGATAAAAAGAAATTACGAACTTAAAGTGAAAGAGATCGGCGAAGAACAATTCCCTAACATAATAAAGTATGTAATGCTCAGAGTCATAGATGAAAGATGGAAAATGCATCTTCAAACGGTGGACCATCTTAAAGAATCCGTGAATCTCAGAGCTTACGGTCAAAAAGATCCTGTTATAGAATTTAAGCGCGATAGCTACGAGATGTTCGAAGAAATGGTCGATGGCATGTACGACGATATTTCTTCAATAGCGTTCAGAATAGTCGTTGTTGACGAGCAAAAAGAGAAAGAACGCGCAAGGAAGAGCTTTGCCGTTTTGCAAACTCAACATGACGATTTCTCTCTTGGAGCAAAAGAATCAAAGGGGAGATCAAATGGTCCTGCAAAGCATAAGAGGATGCGTGTAAAAAAGTGATGAGGTGGTTTTTATGATAAATTACGACTTGAGAGTTAAAATTGAAGACATTCAAAAGCGCTTCAAGGAGATAGAAAAGTTTCTAAACGTTGATAAGGTGAAAAAAGACATCGAAACTCTGGAGTCTCAAACATCTTCAAGCGAATTCTGGAACGATATGCAAAATGCCCAAGATACTCTAAGAAAACTGAAAATCGTAAAAGAAAAATACGAAAAGTTCAAAGTTATCAAATCAAAGATAGAGGATCTTGAAGTGGGGATGGAGCTGACTGAAGAAGAGGAAGATTTTGTTGAAACTCTTGAAATCGGTGTAAACGAAGCACAGGAGCTTCTCGAGAGTTTTGAAATGCTCATGATGCTTAACGGAAAATTTGACGACTTGAATTGCTATCTATCAATTCACCCTGGAGCTGGCGGTACTGAATCTCACGATTGGGCTAATATGCTTTTAAGAATGTACATACGCTGGGCTGAAAAACATGGATTTGAAATTGAAGAGATAGATCTACAGCCCGGAGACGAAGCTGGCATAAACAGTGCCACTCTTCTTGTGAAAGGTGAGAATGCTTACGGGCTTTTGAAATATGAGAGAGGGGTTCACAGACTTGTCAGAATTTCCCCATTCGATTCTGCTAAAAGAAGACACACTTCTTTTGCTTCTGTAAATATCATCCCAGAATTCAAGCAAGAAGTCGAAGTGGATGTAAAAGATGAGGATCTTAAAATAGACACGTATCGTTCATCTGGCGCTGGTGGCCAGCATGTCAACAGAACCGACTCTGCCGTTAGAATAACGCATTTACCAACTGGAATAGTTGTAACATGCCAAAATGAAAGATCACAAATTCAAAACAGAGAAGTTGCGATGAGAGTTTTAAAGGCGCGATTGTATCAATTGGAGTTGGAGAAGCGTGAGCAAAAACTCAAAAAAATTCAGGGAAATTTAAAAGAAATTGGATGGGGAAGCCAGATAAGGTCTTACGTTTTTCAACCGTACACGATGGTTAAAGATCACAGGACGAATCATGAAACTGGTAACATACAAGCTGTAATGGATGGTGAGATAGACGACTTTATATACGCGGAACTCGTTTTTTTCGCGAGAAGCAATCTGGACGCTGGTATTTGAACTTTTTTTGGGAGTGGCCATATTTTCAATTCCAGTTTATGTTTCAACGCAAAGTGGCGTAAACAACGAATACATCCTATCAGTTAAAAGCTGGAATGAGGAATTCTGGAACTCCCTTGGTAAAATGTGGGGAGTATTTCCCACAAGGCCAACTTACATGATGATCGCCAAAGGAAGTTTCGGACCAGAAATGGGCTTCACCGTTTCGTACCCTGATAGTTTTCGAGTACTTGTCGAGGTAAGATATCCAGCTTCTCAAATGAGAGCCACCGTAGCCCACGAACTTATGCATGTTTTCCAATTCGCATGGATAAAGCGCTATAGACATCTGATGCCGTTATGGGTAATGGAAGGACTTGCCACGTGGTATGGAGGTAAAGAAGGAACGTACATAAGCCCGCTTGGAGACAATCCATTTCTATTCTGGTCGGTGGATGTATTGAAATACAAGTCATACCCTAAGAGTGAAGATGCGAAAGGAGAATATTATTCTGAAGTCTACGCTCTTTTCAATGCCATAAATGAGAAGATCGATCTCGAAAAGAATTTTCCAAAACTTGTGAGTTACACTGAGAAAGGGGAAAGCTGGCAAAACGCACTTTCAAAAGTATTAGGTGAAAATTTCAGCGTGTTTTATTCTCGATGGAGAAAAGAAAATTTGCTCCTTGTTTCTTTGAAATTCGCGTCGTTTTGGGGAATATGGATCGGGATGCCACTTCTCCTTTTGGTGATCTTTTTCATCAAGCACTCTAAAACAAAAGATGATAACGTACCCTTCGATGATGTAGAGAAATTGGAAAAAACGTATGGTAAAGAGTATTGGAAAGGTGACGATCGTTGAAGCGAATAACACTGCTGGCAGGTCAAGGAAGTGAAAACTACGGAGAAAAATTAACTTACAAACAAACATCTAAAATCCTTAAAGACAGAAATATAAAAATAATGATTCCCTACAACTTAAGAGAGGCAATTAAATATATCACTATTTCAGATGGGGTGATTTTCTCTGGAAGGAGAATAGTTGGAGATTTGGACTCACTTGATGTCATAGACATGGCACTTGAATTCGAAAAACCTGTATTCCTCTTTGGTGTTGGCCTTGGTGAAATGAAAAGAACGGGACTGAAAAGATTCTCAACCTCTCTTATGAGCCCACTTCTTTCCGGATTTCTTACAGATCGATCGTCCACAAGATGGGCTTCCTTTTGGGCTGGATCGCGTGTGAAAGCAGGCACAGATCTTGCTCATATTTACCTTTTAAGTCATGCAAAACGTGAAAAATCAAAATTCGCCGTTTTTTCCCCCAGGAACACTGGAGCCCTTCGCCATTATAAGGAATTCAAATGGCTTCCTCACCTTGACGTAAGGGTAATCGTGGCCAATCCAAGTGATTCTCATGCCGCCGTGGAAGTTTCACATAACGTTCAAGCAGACGAGGTTGTTATTCTTAAAGAAGCAGAAGATGTTATGAGTGCGATATCAAACGCAAAGTTCGTATTGTCAGAAAGGTTTCACGTGTCTTTAACAGCTGAGAGCTTTGGGGTTCCGTTTGTTCATATAGGGAGAAGGGCAAGAAGGTACTTTGAAAAGGAATTCTCAAATAACTTTTCCTCTCCAGACGAAATAGACATGGCTTTGGCATTTTCAAGGCTTGAAGAAAAGATTCCATCTTATTACACGGCTTTCGATGGAGTTGTAAAATCACGTTTTAATGAAATGCTAAAAGGATTGGAAAGTTTTTTGTTTCTTATATGATTGGAGGAATGTAAGATGATTTCAGATCTTATTTATCTCATGATCAAAATGTTCTCCATGAGAAGATGGAACAACAAACCCACAGTTGAACAAAATAGTGAAGCCTCCAACAGCGGATTCGTTCTTCACATCGCTCATCTATTGGGGATGTTAGAGCAACTCAACGGAGAAAATGTTAATTTCGCCAAATTGTTGATCAGAGGCATACTTAAAGATATGCCCAAATGTATCCTATCGGATATATCTTTAGAAACAAAGCGCACCATTCAAAATCTTTCACCAGATCTGTGGATGGAAGTTTATCACGGTGCGGTAAACGATGTTATAGAATCCGTTCCTCCCAAATGGAAAGGCAACTTCAAAAACGCCATAATCAATTCTAGAGATGACTCTTTGGAAGGAAGAATCTTAGATGCTGCCGACCTTTACGCAGCTTACGTTGAAGCGGAAGTTAACAGCAGACTTTTTGCCGAGTACTTCTCTGATACAAGAGATTCCATAGGAAAAAAGTTGGAAAACGTGAAATTACACTCTCTCAAGGTGTTGCTTGACAGTGCTGATATGAAAAAATATCTCATCTACGTACGAACTCTGATGCATGCCATTAGATGGAACCAGCATTCACGCACTGTTCCAACCACAGTTGCGGGTCATACGCTATTTGTGGTGTTCGTAGCTTACCTCTTGGTGTTAGAAGATGGGAGGCCAAACGCACTTAACGTAATGGAGCGTGCCCTTTTTCATGACGTTCCTGAGGCGCTTACAGGAGATATCATCTCCCCGACGAAGAGACGTGTTGAAGGCTTTGAAAATGTGATAGAAAATGTGGAATCCAAAATGGTTCACGAGATCCTACTTCCCCTTTTGCCAAATAAAATAGCAAGTTATTACGATCCGTTAATGTTGAAACCATTTGATGGCGCTTTAGAGGGTAGGTTCACGCGTGCAGCAGATTTAACAGGAAGTTTGATAGAGTGCAAAATAGAAATGGATAATGGCGTAAAGGCAAGCGTCTTCGAACACGGCTATCAAGAGATAAAAAGGCAACTTTTACTTATGAAAATAGATGCGGTGAGAGATTTAATTGCAACACTGTGAGTTTGACACAAACAAGAGGGCACGAATGTGCCCTCTATTGGAGCAGGTGATGGGATTCGAACCCATGACCTCCGCCTTACCAAGGCGGCGCTCTAGCCTGCTGAAGCTACACCTGCATCCCCACAATAAAAGATGGAGCGGGAAACGGGGGTCGAACCCGCGACCTTCTGCTTGGCAAGCAGACGCTCTACCCCTGAGCTATTCCCGCTCGTAGTTGGTGCGAGAGGTGGGACTTGAACCCACACGGGTTTCCCCACTGGATCCTAAGTCCAGCGCGTCTGCCAGTTCCGCCACCCTCGCACACTGTTGGTGACCCGTGCGGGATTCGAACCCGCGGCCCCTTGATTAAAAGTCAAGTGCTCTACCAGCTGAGCTAACAGGTCTCTTTCAAAGACAAGTCGATTTTACCACACGAACCTCTTCAAGTCAAGAGTCAAAAGGATCGGTGGCACACTGACAAGCCTATTCAGACCAAAATCATGGAAGGCTAAAACTGCTTGCAAGGCGTCGTTGAGAACTTCAAAGAGCTTTGAAGAGAGCCAAGCTCAAAATTTCAAAACGGGAGGGTTAGAAATGGGTGAAATATCGATTGTTTCATGGAATGTAAACGGTATACGCGCTTGTTACAAAAAAGGACTCGTTGAATTCTTAACCAAAAACAACGCGGATACCTTTTGCTTTCAAGAGCTAAAAGCGAAGGAAGAGGATATCCCAAGAGAGATAAAGGAATGTGATGAATACGACAAATATTGGTTTCCAGCTAAGAAAAAAGGTTATTCAGGAACGGCCATTCTCACAAAATTGAAACCCTTAAACGTGTTCTACGGAATTGGAGAAGATACTTTTGATTCCGAAGGTCGAACGATAACGCTTGAATTCGATAAGTTTTATCTTGTTAACGCTTATTTCCCAAATTCACAACATGACTTGAAGCGCTTGAATTTCAAGATCGAATTCGACAGGAAGATCCATGCATATCTCAACACCCTAACCAGAGAAAAACCAACAGTACTTTGCGGTGATTTCAACGTGGCTCATAAGGAGAGCGATCTTGCCAATCCAAAACAAAATGAAGGTAATGCAGGATACACTTCAGAAGAAAGAGCCTGGATGGATGAATTTTTGCAGGATGGATACGTAGACACTTTCAGAATGTTCACAAAAGAAGGAGGACATTACACCTGGTGGACGTACAGATTCAAAGCACGTCAAAAGAACGTAGGATGGCGCATAGATTATTTCGTGGTTAGTAATAATATCAAGCAAAATGTAAAAAGCAGTCAAATCCTCTCAGACATCCAAGGTTCTGATCACGCTCCCATAGAATTAAAACTGAAATTTTAGCGTATTCAAAAATCCTCTGCTTTAAGCAGAGGATTTTCATCACATCGTGTATTCTTTTAGGGATTCTCTTGCTCTTTTAACGACTCTTTCAATCATTTCTTCAAGCTTTGTGTTCTTGCAACTGCATCCAGAAGCGCGGGCATGACCTCCACCACCAAAGTCAAGGGCTATTTTGCTGACATCCACGTAATTTTTAGATCTGAATGATATGTTCACCTGATTTTCGGGCCACTCGATAAATAGAATTGCAACTTCCACGCCATATATCGCCCTTATTTCGCCAACAAAACCACCAGCGTCCTCATCCGTGCAATTGTTTCTCCTGAACATATCTGAGGATATGTAGGCCCATGCAAGCTTGCCGTCCTCTTCGATTTTCAGCGTATTCAACATTTCAGATTGAAGTTTTAACTCATTTAATGTTTTGTGTTCTAACACAGCAGAGGATATGTGCTGAATATCTGCACCCAATTTGATAAGTTGAGCAGCGTATAAAAAAACTTTGTAATCGGTATTTGTATATCTGAAAAATCCCGTATCAGTCGCTATTCCAAGGAGATTTATCTCGGCAAGATTTGGGTCGTATTCAATTCCCAACTTTTTCCCTATCTCGTAAACTGCAACGGCTGTTGCTGCATAAGAAGAATCGTAAAAATCGAATTCCCCAAAGCCAACATTCGTTTTGTGATGATCCAACGTTATGTCGGGTTTTCTGCCCCTAAGTAGCTCGACTGAATCTCCTATTCTTGAAATTTCCGAACAATCAACAACGATAGAAGTATCGTATTCGTAATTTCTAAGTTGATCGATTCCTTTTATTACCGAAACACCATACAATCCTCTGTAAAACCATGGAATGTTGTCAGCTATGCACCCTTCAGCCGTCTTTCCCATTTTTCTCAACATCAAGACCATTGTGGCAACTGAGCTTATATCATCACCATCAGGCTTTATATGTCCTGTTACAAGTACCTTTTTTGATTTTTTTATTCTTTCGACTATTTCATCCAAGGTTCTAAGCATGGTAAAATCATCTCCAAATCATCTTTTGTAACTACTATTCGCAAGCTGTGAAGCGATCATATCAACTAAAGGTTTCAACTGCTTTTCTGTCGCCTCTTGCGAATACACGTTCATTAACCACTGCCTGTACCAATTCTCGGCAGAGCTTTGAGGTATAACTGATGATTTTACCACACTTTTCTCCATTTCTCCAAACATTTGCGTCACTAAAACGGAAGCAAACTGCTCGGCAACTGCACGTACCTTGTTTGCTGGAAGATCTTTCGCTGTGATTAAGCTTATGGGAGATGTACTCACATTACCACCACATTTTGCTGAATTATACCTGACTTGTGAAGCGATTCTACTATCGCAATGACATCTTGAGGAGTCGCCCCGAGACCTTTGAGAGCGGATATAAGATTTGCGACAGTATTCGTGATGGTCTTCGTTCCACCCGTGGAAACATTTCCGTTGGTTATGGAAATGGAAAAGTTGCCATAGCTCATCGTAAAATCTGGAAGTTTTATGTCTCCTCCAAAGACAACCGTTCCCGTGCGCTCATTTATCACAATCTCTTGTGGAATATTTGGAGTGACTAAAATTTGTTCTACAATTGCAAGAAAATCTATCAACTTGCCTTGAAACACTTTTGGCACTTTCACATCTACAGCGGCGGCATCAATCGCTTTTGAAATGCTATTCTCAAATTTCCCATTTATCGCTTGAGACACCCTTGCGGCGGTAACAAAATCCGGCCGATTGAGCAAGAGCGTGACGACGTTGGATTTTACGATATCAGATGGAATGAGTTTTTGTACCACGGCTCCATTTGGTATTGTTCCAACAAGCAAATATCTTTTTTGAAGAGAAACAGATTGATTTGTTTCGTTGCCACCAAGAGATACTTGTCCTTGTGCAACCGCGTAAACATTTCCGTCTGCCCCGTAAAGTGGTGTCTGAAGAAGCACTCCGCCTTTTAAACTCTTCGCATCTCCAACTGATGAAATAGTGACATCTAACTTCATTCCGGGATAATAGAAAGGTGGAATGTCAGCGGTAATCATGACAAGTGCTGAATTTTTTGATTTAAGTTCGGCAGCCGTTGTGATCACCCCAAAATTTTTAAGCATATTTGCAATCAAAGTAGAAGGAATTTGACCGCTGTCTCCGCTTCCATCCAAGCCAGTCACCACTCCGACTCCAAAGAGCTGATTATCCATCGCTCCTCGAATTTTGGCAATGTCTTCTATTCTCACGACAGACGTTGCAAAAATTCCGCTTGCGAGGATAACGAGTAAAAAAACATAAAATATTTTTTTCAAACCAATCACTTCCACCTTAGAATAATATTGAGGCAAGTGAACTGAATATCCACGTTACCCACCTGTCTTGATTCATTCCTTCTTGAAAGATCAGATTCCCGTCGTACCAGATCTTCAAATTCGCTATTTTAGATGAATCCACACTGTTATCCTGACTTACATCATTTGGATTTACTATTCCTTGAATTTGAACCTGTTTCATTGACTGTCCAACTTTAACTTCTTTGGTTCCTTTTATCAGAAAATTGCCGTTGGGCTCTACCTGAGTTACCATGGCAGCAATTTGTGTTACGAATTGCGATTGATCCTTGGAAGTTGAAGTCTTATTGGACATCTTGGTAGAAGTGGAATTAAGAGGGATGAACTTTGTAACGTCAAAAGTTGTAACGGATTTTAGAAGTCCAACGAGAACTGACAAAAGGCCTCCCTTGTAATTTGGATTGTTGTATGAAAAGGAAGCAGTGGTGTTATCGTAAACCATGACATTTAGAGTGTCACCAACAGAATTCGCCACTTTCATTGCAAAGGGAGCCTTGAATTTTTTGTTGTTTGATGAATTCCACAAAGAGTTGGCGAAGATCAAAGATGAAATCATCACCAATATCAAAAAGAAAGGAATGGTTTTTTTCAACTCAATCACCTCCTGAGTAAACACGTATCTTCGGCCCTTTTTCCACCATACCATAAAGCATATAACCATTTTCAACGTTTCTTACCGATATGACTTGCCCGATGTTTCCACTTTGCATGGCCCTAACAAATGTCGTTACAGTCATTGAAGGGTAAGAAATGTAAGCTATTAAAACTTGACCGACAACCACATCGGGCGGTGACTTCAAGCCTGCCAACGATATAACTTGCCCTTTTCGAAAAGACCATGCCGATATTTTTCCTATGCAATCACCAATTGAAGTGGAGTAAAGGGTAGACGTTGCGTACACATCCAAACGTTTTGTTTTCAAAGAATCTCGAGTCAATTTTTGGCCGTAACGAATGCCTTGTGCTGCTGTAACTACGTTTTCATATTCATGGGGAATGTACTCTAAAACAGTTGATATTTTCACCTTAGACGATGAAATAAAGTTCACGGGAACTGCCATCATTTTTGCAGATAGACTAAAGGGTTTTCCAACTTCTATAAAATCAAAATCCACGTTTGGTACGTCACTTCTCAAAGATAACGAAAGATCTTTTCCGAGTGTTGGAATTACCACTCTGGCTATATCTTCTACGTTGTTTGCCGTACCAACAAGATCGGTCTCAAAATTCACATTCACGTACGTACTCATTTTCTTCTGCTTCAACTCCAACAAGGCAAAGTTGTTTCTTCCAACCTTAGAGATATTCTCAACACTCACGGTACAAGTTGCGAATGAAGTTTTGACATTTGGAAAACTTGTCAAAAAGACATGAGTTCTCATTTTATTGGCTAATGCCTTTTGAATTTCCGTAAAGTCGATAACAAAAGCTTTAGAGGTGATTTTTATTTTGTCAGAAATGGCTGAAACTTTTAACCATTTGATCTCTTTTTCCGCTCGAATTTTAACGATCTTCGAATCTATAACGTAACTACTACCTGGTTGCGGAGAAAATGCCACCACAAAGTTCTTTAGCTTTTTAGCTGAAATACCATTAAAAGTGGCAGCCAAATCGTATAATGTCACGTATTTCCCGCTCACGATCGCACCTGATTTCAAAGTGAGAGTCGAAGAAAATGCGATAACTCCCAATACAAAAATCAATGCAAACGTGAAAGCTTTCAATTCACATCATCTCTTAAGAGTGGCTGCATCCTGAAGCATTGTGTCAGATGTTTGAATGACTCTGGCGTCGAACTCGTATGCACGTTGAGCGTTGATCATATCGACCATTTGTTGAATAACATCCACATTTGACATCTCAAGATATCCTTGTCTAAGCGCCCCAAAACCATCTTGATTCGGAACACCTTGAATGGGTTGTCCCGACGCCGAGGTAGCCGTGTAAAGATTGTCTCCTATGGCATTTAGCCCAGAAGGATTAAGGAATTTTACAAGTGTGATGTTCCCCACTTGGGTTGGCGTGCCGTTAGAACCCATAACCGTAACCGTCCCACTTGGGGCTATATCCACAGATGTTGCATCGGAGGGAATGACTATGTTTGGTACGGCAACGTACCCATCAGACGTCACTATTCTCCCTTGTCCATCTAATTTGAAACTTCCATCTCTCGTGTAAGCAATTTGCCCGTTTTGAAGCTGCACTTGAAAGAAACCGTCTCCGCCTATTGCCAAATCTAAAGGATTCCCTGTAGCTTTGATATTTCCAAGCGTAAAAAGTCTGTTCGTCGCAACTGTTCTAACTCCATGTCCTCTGTAAAGCCCAGTTGGCGATTGTGTACTTTGAGAAGTTGGTGTGCCAGCCGTGAAAATATCCTGATATGCGAGCGATGCAAACTCCGCACGAGTTTGCTTGTAGCCTGTGGTATTCACATTTGAAAGGTTGTTCGCTATTGTGTCCATCATGAATTGTTGCGCATTCATTCCTGTGGCAGCTGTGGAAAGCGATCCTAACATTTAAATCCTCCTCCCTTATCTTGCGCTTCCAACCCTTATAGCAGTTGAAAAAAGCGTGTCTTCTGTCGTAACTACTCTTTGAGATATCTCGTAGTGCCTGTAAGCATTTATCATGTTCACCATTTCTTTTATCACGTTGACATTTGATGATTCGAGGTACCCATTCATGATTTTGGCATCTGGCTTCAAAACAAAACGTCCACTTTCTTTGGTTGCTACAAATGAAGTGTCTCCCACTTTTTCAAGAGCTGCCGGATTTTTCACATCAAAAACAGCAGGCTTTTCGCCGCTTAAAACATTCACAGGTTCGAGCGCAGAATTGAGAACTTCTTTACCACTTTTATCGACCAAATGTCCATCTGCTGAAACACCAAAACTGCCATTTCTCGTGTACAATATTTTCCCATTTGCATTGATCGCGAAAAAACCTTTCCCATTTATCGCAAAATCAAATTTGCCGTCTGTTTTCTTTAAAATTCCTTCTCTCATGTTCGGTGTAACTTTATCCACGATTACAGCGTTATCCATCGTTCCCAAAAATGCACCCAGACGGTTCAGCGACGTTCTGTAAATTGGACGTTCCATTGTGGATTTGAAGGACATAGAATCCTCTTTATACCCCGTACTGTTAACATTTGCAAGGTTGTTGGAAACGGTATTGATCAAGGATTGATCTACGAGCATCCCCATCGTTGCCGTGTAAAAACCTGTATGCATTTACACCACCTCACAATATTTTTCGATACGAAACTTCATTGATCCTAAAAAAACTTTAATCATCACGAAAAAATAGGGGATTTTTGAAGGTGTATAATGATTGAAGTAGGTTGACGCGGTAAGACGGCAAATCATAGCGTTTAGGGGGTGTCAATTTGGAAATAGAAGACGTGATAGAAAAAATTTCTCAACAGGAAAAAGAAGCAAGGCAGAAAGTTAAAGAATCAAAAAAACGTGCAAACGACATGATCGTTTCTGCTGAAAAAAAAGGGAGAGAACTTTTGCTATCGAAAGAGGAAGATGCGAAATCCACAGCACAAAAAATTCTCGACAAAGCTAAAGAAGATGCCATGCTGAAGGCAAAAGAAATATATTCCTCTTCGGGGGACAAGATAGAACAATTCAAAACCGTGTATGCAAGTATAAAAGACGAAACAATTCAAAAAGCTATAAGAGACATATTTGGAGATGGCCAGCTTGAAGGTTAGCAAATATGCCGCCGTAAATGCAAAGATTCAGACAATGGAATCTCTTCTTCTTTCAGATGAAGATTACAAAGAACTGATCTCCAAGAATTCTGTTCCAACGATTGTGTCGTATTTAAAAGAAAACACTGCTTATTCCGCTATGCTAAGAGACGTGGAACCTGAAAGCACTCATAGAAGAGAACTTGAAACGTTGATAAAGAAAAGAACTGTAAATGTTTTCTCAAAATTTATCAGCTTCTTTTATGGTTCAGATAAAGAATTCATTCTGTTGCTCTTAAGACAATTTGAAATCGAAAATTTAAAGCTTTCCATAAGAAACGCGCTTACAGAAGCACGAAAAAACGTAAACGAATTGGCAGGGAAATTTTACGAACTTGGTTCTCATGCCAACATAGATCCGTTGAAAATCGCTGCTTGTTCGAATGCGGACGAGGTACTTGAGGTTTTAGAGGGCAGCCCGTACTTCAAAATCATTCGAAACGTACTTGAAAGCCAGATCAAATCGAAAGAGAGTCTCGTGTATTTTGTGGAAAGTGCCTTAGACAGATGGTATTTCATGAGTTTGAAAAGAGAATCGACAAAATTTAACGAGAGAATCATCATACACGATATTGGAACACGTGTTGATTTGGCAAACATTGAATGGATCGTGCGAGCCAAGAAATTCTACAGTTTATCTCCAGAGGAACTCTACAATTCCTTGATCCCGATACAACATAGGGTAAAGCTTGATTACCTTCGTATGGCTTGCGACACGAAAAATGTAAGAGATGCCATAGAGTTCTTCAGCAAGGGGCCATATTCTGAGGTATTCGAAAATCTTGCAGATGACGATACTTTGCCCTTTACCCTTACTCAGCGACTTCGAAGATACTTTTACAATTCGGTGAAAAGCAAACGCTCCTCACACGATTTTACACTTGCAAAAGCTCTTGAATACCTTTATCTAATGGAGTACGAGTTTTCAGATATTATCTTGATAATCGAGGCAGTGAGGTATTCTATGAAACAGGAAGAAATTTTGCAACATCTCATAAGGCCTCTTAGGGGATGATTGAATGGCTGTAGAAAGAATGGAAAGAGTTTCATTTGCGCTTATAAGAGACAAGCTTGAAGAAGAGCAATTGCATCTCATTTCAAGTGAAGCTTTTGAACCTATAGAGATCAAAAACGCGTTGAAAGAGGAACTTGCAGACACTTTGACCATCCGGCGATCAAACCCTTACGATAACGTGTATTCAGAAATGATGAGATTCCTAAAAATGGCGGATTACACACCCGCATTTGATGAATTGGAATTGGATATGTATCGCCCTTTAGATATAAGAGAAACCGAGGAAAAATTTCACGCTCTTAATCAAGGTGTGAATTCTCTTTTTAACAGAAGAAATGAATTGAAAAAAGCACTTCAAAATTATGAGAAAGTACTTTTCCACGTAAAGATACTGTCAAGCTTGAAAATAGATCTTGGGGATATAAAATCTTTTGAAAGAATAAACTTGATATTCGGGAGAATCCCGCAAAGCAGGTATGAAACCCTTGTAGAATCTTCAAGGAAAGTCCCTATTCTTGTACTTGAAGTGAAGAAAGAAACTGACTTTTCATGGATATTCGTGTTCACTCCACCAAGTTTTTTGAACGAAGCGTACAAAATTCTGCACTCCGCTTACTTTGAAGAAGATTCCATTCCAGAAGGATACAGTGGAACCCCAAAAGAAATTCAAAGGAAAATGGAAGCCTTAATCGAGCTTACAAAACTTTCAATTCAAGAAAACGAAGTGGAAATAAGAAAGGTGCTTTACGCAAACAAAGAATTCATTGACGGTGTTTATCCAACAATTTTGGCACACAAGAGAATATTCGATTTAACATCGTACGGTGCTTTCTCACATGAAAATAGCGTTTACTTCATCAACGGATGGATGCCAAGTGAAAAATCTCGTAAAATTGAACAAGAAAGTGAAAAAGGCGTTATAGTTTTGAGAAAACAAGTTGATATTTCTTCAGAAGAAGAGGTTACCAAAGTACCTGTCAAGTTGAAGAACAAGGGTAAGTTCTTCAAATCTTTTGAACTGATAACTCAGATGTTTGGGACACCAAGATACGGAGAAATAGATCCAACTCCCATGGTTGCTCTCTTCTTCACATTTATGTACGGATTTATGCTTGGAGATGTGGGGCATGGCGCCGTGTTATTGCTTTTTGCGCTTCTTATGAAAAAAAAGTCAGAGAAATTCGGCATCGTTATGGCAAGTGCCTCTCTTTCTTCCATTTTTTTTGGTTTTATGTATGGTTCCATCTTCGGCTTTGATTGGATTCCAACGATATGGTTAAGACCGATGTTGAAGATAAACCAACTCATGATCATTTCCGTTTACTTTGGAATCGGCATGATAGCCGTTGGAATGATCATGAACATTGTAAACGGCTTTGTGCAACGTAATTGGGAAAAGGCCATTTTTGGCCCGGAAGGAATTGTTGGCATTACCTTTTATCTGCTGTCCGTTTTTAGCGTATCAGTTTACATAGTAACAGGAAAACTTCCAATCAATGTGAGTGCGCTTGAAACCATCATTTTTTCCGCGCTAACGATAATGTTTTTTGCTCACCCTCTCAATGCCTTGTTGAAGAAAGAAACCCCGATATTTCCAGAAGGATTTTGGGTGGTGTCTGGTTTTGGAATGTTCAACGTCTTGATAGAATACCTAAGTAACACCATTTCTTACGTAAGACTTGCGGCATTTGCGTTAACTCACGAAGCACTCTTTACCGCTTTTTGGATTTTGACATTGATGGTTTTACCAACCCCTGGTGGTGGTGTATGGGCGACGATAATTTTCTTACTTGGTCAATTGGTACTCGTTGGTTTGGAAGGTCTTGTGGTGTTCATTCAGGATTTAAGGTTGACATACTACGAGTATTTCACAAAGTTTTTTGAAGGAAGTGGTCGAGAGTTTAGACCATTTACGTTTAGAATTTGAAGGGAGGAAAATACACGTGTACATCTTTTTAGGAGTAATTTCAACTCTAATTGTGGCAACCATTTCTTTAGGCGTAATTTTAAACAAAAAGAGGAGTTTGACAATCGAACATCCAAAACTTGCCAAGAAAGTGTTAGGGGCGAATTTTGCATCGTTTGCAACTTTGATGGTTCTCGCGTTGATATCGTTGTTACCTGGAGGCCACACGTTTGCCGCAACATCCCAAGCTGCAACTTCCACGGTGGCAAATTCTTCAGCAACCGGCCTTGGTTTACTAGGGGCTGGCCTTTCAACTGGTTTAGCTGCCATAGGAGCTGGAATAGGCGTTGGAATCTCTGGTGCTGCTGGAATAGGAGCCATTAGCGAAGATCCAAGTATGCTTGGTAAAAGTTTGATATACGTTGGACTTGCAGAAGGAACTGCAATATATGGCCTTATCATATCCATAATGATAATGGGAAGGATCTAAACATGAAGTTCTTTCTCATAAGCGATAACATAGACACTCAAATTGGTCTGCAGCTTGTGGGAGTTAAAGGTGTCGTGGTTCATCAAAAAGAGGAAGCCTTGAAAGAGTTGAATGAATTGAAGAAAAGGAACGATATCGGTATCTTGATTTTGACGGAAAAGATCGCTGAACTTGTCCCACAGGAGTTAAAAGAGATGAGACTGTCCAAAAAACTCCCCTTGGTTACGTTAATTCCAGATAGACACGGTAGTAGAAGGCCCGAAAACTTCATAACAAAATACGTTCAAGAGGCAATAGGGGTGAGGCTTGAGTGAATGTAGAAGAAAAAATCAAAGCGTTGAAAGAGTACATAGATGAAAAAGCCTCACTGGAGATCTCTGAAATTTTATCCGAAGCAAAAGCCCAGGCCAACAAAATAGAAGAAAAGTACAAAGAGCAGGCAGATTCGCAATATGAAAAAATCGTTAAGCAGGCCGAGAAAAACGCTCATGAGTACCTTATGCGTGAAATCGCACATTCAAAAGTTGAGGCAAGTGTAAGAATCATGAAAGCGAGAACCGATATTCTTGAATCTGCAATGCGGGAACTCATGAAAAGCGTTGAGCTTCTCACAACATCAGATGACTATCCTGATTTACTTGAAAGAATGACAATAGAAGCCATCGAATCTTTGGGAGAAAAGAAAGTGAATCTGAAATTCAATTCAAGAGACCGGGAGCTTTTCAAAAAGATTAAGAAAAATGTTGAGTTAAAACTCAACGATGTAGTCATCAACGTTTCGAAAGAAAGTGTTCCCATCACGGGAGGTTTAATCGCTGAAAGCGAAAATAAACGCCTTGTCGTGAAAAACAGTTTAGAGGAGAAAGTTATGGAATATCGTGAAAAGCTTGCGCTTTCTCTCTTCGAAAAACTGGACGAATTGGTTAGGTGATAACTATGGAAAGAGTTGGAGAAATTTATGTGGTAAATGGTCCTGTCGTCAAAGCCAGAAAAACGACGGGCTTCATGATGCATGAGGTGGTAAAAGTTGGTGATTTGGGCCTCATCGGTGAAGTCATCGCTTTAAACGGTGATGACGCAACGATTCAAGTTTACGAAGAAACATCGGGGTTAAAACCGGGAGAGCCTGTTAAGGGAATGAACGAGCTTTTATCAGTTACACTTGGCCCGGGAATAGTCGGAATGGTTTTCGACGGTATTCAAAGACCACTTGATGTTCTAAGAGGAAAGAGTGGCGATTTCCTTAAGAGAGGAGTCAGCGTACCTCCCCTTGATCTTAAGAAAGAATGGGACGTTGATGTAATTGTTAAAGAAGGGGAAAAAGTTGTAGCCGGTCAAATCGTTGCCAAAGTAAAAGAAACTTCAACGGTTGAACATAGAATAATGATTCCACCCAACATTTCCGGAATAGCGAAAAGCGTCAGAACTTCTGGTCGTTATACAATAGATACGGTGATATTAGAAGTAAATACTGGTGAGAGCATACAAAAAATCAAATTGTATCAAACATGGCCTGTAAGGATTCCTAGACCTTACTCCAAAAGACTGGCCCCAGCAGAACCTCTGATCACTGGCCAAAGGGTTATAGACACCTTTTTTCCCATAAGTAAAGGAGGGGCGGCGGCTATTCCCGGAGGATTTGGTACGGGAAAGACGATGACGCAGCATCAACTTGCAAAATGGTCAGATGCGGATGTCATAGTCTACATTGGCTGTGGTGAGCGTGGGAATGAGATGACGGAAGTACTCGAGGAATTCCCTAAATTAACCGATCCAAGGAATGGACGTCCTTTGATGGAACGCACGATTCTCATAGCCAACACTTCCAACATGCCAGTTTCGGCACGTGAAGCTTCAATATACACTGGAATTACGATAGCGGAATACTTCAGAGATATGGGCTATAACGTCGCCATAATGGCAGATTCCACTTCAAGATGGGCAGAAGCTTTGAGAGAAATATCCGGTCGTTTAGAGGAAATGCCAGCAGAAGAAGGTTTCCCACCGTATCTATCATCCAGATTGGCCGAATTTTACGAGAGAGCTGGAAGGGTGAAGATATTAGGAAGTGATCAAATTGGATCCGTTTCCGTCATCGGTGCGGTTTCACCTCCGGGAGGTGATTTTTCTGAACCTGTGACGACTCATACAAAGAGGTTTACGAGATGTTTCTGGGCGTTGGATAAATCTTTGGCAAATGCAAGACATTATCCATCGATAAATTGGCTGACAAGTTACAGTGAGTACATTGACGATCTAAAAGGGTGGTACTCAAAAAACGTTGGAGAAGAATTCTTTGAACTGAGAGGGAAAATACTCGCACTTTTGAATGAAGACGATCGCCTTCAACAGATAATAAAACTCGTCGGCGAAGACGTTTTACCAGATGATCAGAAGCTCATAGTACGTGTGGCCAAATTGGTAAAGATTGGATATCTTCAGCAAAATGCTTACAGCGATATCGATTCTTTTTGCAGCTCTAAAAAACAACATGAGATGCTTAAAATCATCCAGTTTTTTTACGAAAGAGCCAAGGAAATGGTTTCAAAAGGTACCGCGATATCAGAAATACTGAATGGAGATATTTTAAACAAACTTATGAGAATGAAAGAAGAAATACCGAATGATAAACTTGAAATGTTCAAAGAACTTGAAAATAATATAAGCATTTTCTTTGAAGAATTAAGCAAGAAATACGAAAACAAAGAGGTGAGCTGATGCCTTCAAAAGAGTATGTGGGTCTTTCGGCTATAAATGGCCCACTTATATTCGTCGAAAATGTTAAAAATGTAAGCTATAACGAAGTCGTGGAAATAACCTACAGATCCGAGAAAAGATTTGGTCAAGTTGTCATGATTAGCGACAAGATGGCCGTAATACAAGTTTTTCAAGGCACCGAAGGGTTAAGCGTTGACAAAACAAGTGTTAAATTTCTTGGAAAGCCTTTGGAAATAAAACTTTCAGAGGACATTCTCGGAAGAACTTTCAACGGTATTGGCAAGCCAATAGACTCCGGAAACGAGATAATACGAGGTGAGTACAAAGATATAAACGGGGAACCTATAAATCCAGCATCAAGACTGTACCCAAGGAACTTCATACAAACTGGAATATCTTCCATAGATGGCCTTATGACACTGATAAGAGGTCAAAAGCTGCCTATTTTTTCTGGGAACGGTCTTCCACACAACAAATTGGCAGTCCAAATAACAAAGCAGGCAAAAATCAAAGGCGAGGAAAGTGAAAAGTTTGCCATAGTTTTTGCAGCAATGGGAATAAAGCATGATGATGCACAATTCATTCTCTCAAGTTTTGAAGAATCTGGAGCGATAAGAAATGTTGTCACGTTTTTAAATTTAGCAGACGATCCAACCATAGAAAGGATAGCCACCCCAAGAGTGGCGCTCACAGCTGCGGAATATCTCGCATTTGAAAAAAACATGCACGTGTTGGTCATACTAACTGACATGACGAATTACTGTGAAGCTCTTAGGGAACTTTCAACGGCGCGTGGAGAGGTTCCTTCAAGAAAAGGATATCCCGGGTATCTTTACAGCGATTTGGCTAGCATTTATGAAAGAGCTGGCATGATAAATGGCAAAGAGGGTTCGGTCACCCAAATTCCTATTTTATCAATGCCAAATGATGACATCACTCACCCAATCCCGGATTTGACAGGCTATATAACAGAAGGACAAATAGTTTTGAGCCGTGACCTTCATAGAAAGGGCGTATATCCGCCTGTAGGCGTATTACCTTCACTTTCAAGGCTCATGAAAGATGGAATCGGTAAGGGATACACAAGAGAAGATCACCCAAATCTCTACAGTCAACTATTTGCAGCTTACAGCAGAGTCCAAGAGGTCAGAGCTCTTGCTTCGATCATAGGAGAAGAGGAACTGACAGATGTTGATAAAAGGTACCTGAAGTTTGGCGAGGCCTTTGAGAAAAAATTCATATCGCAAAATCAGGATGAAGATCGAAGCATAGAAGAAACCTTAGGCATAGGTTGGGAAGTATTGGGATATCTTCCACCTGAGGAGCTAACGCGTGTTACTCAAGACGAATTAAAAACTTATTATAAACAAAAGGACGATGTTTCATGATACAAGGAATTTCTCCAACGAAAAGCAAGCTTCTTGAGACTAAACGTTCCCTCGTTTTGGCAAAAGAGGGACATACACTTTTGAACAGAAAAAGAAATGTCCTGATCCGAGAGATCATGCACCTTATAGATGATGCTCGTGATGTTCAAGAAAACATAAAAACAGTTTTTGCAGAGGCTTATGATGGCCTTCAAAGGGCAAATTTAAGTATAGGAATAGAGTACGTCCAAGAAACTGGCCTTTCCGTGAAAGAAGTGGACGATCTTTCAATACGTCTAAGAAGCGTTATGGGAGTGGAAGTCCCGGAAATTGGGAAAATTGGCGAAGACATAAGACCATCCTATGGATTTGTGAGGACAAATGCAAACCTTGATAAAGCATACAAAGCATTTAAGCGTGCTCTTTCGCTGATCACACGGCTTAGCGAAATAGAAACAACGGTTTACAGGCTTGCAATAGAGATAAAGAAAACTCAGCGAAGAGTGAACGCGCTTGAAAACGTTCTAATTCCAGAATACGAGGAAACGGTGAAATTCATAGAATCTTACATAGAAGAAACAGAAAGAGACGACTTTTTCCGAATGAAGAGGTTAAAACAAAAAAAAGAATAAATTAGAGGGCCTTTCGGCCCCCAATCCACCCTGATTTAATTTGGAACTTAGCTTCGCTAACAAAATTATTTTATCACCATTACGTTTAAAAGTCAACATGAGAATACGAAATCGATCTTTATAATGTGCGTCAATTTCAAGAAGTTAATCAAAGCTCAAAAGCCACTGAATTGTCGTTTTTAACTCCCCTTAAGTCTTTGTCAAAACATATGAAAACGCCATACAAGATGCAAAAGAGCAGATGTTGAAGGCAGGACGTGTCGAGAAAGCGAATCTAACACGACGTTTGTATGAAGTGGCTTTCCACGAAGGTCATCCCTGTCGCGACTATCGCCTTAGTTGTAAAAGTGGGAAAGTCATTGCGGGTCGGTGCCCGCAATGACGAAAAATCACATCACCGCTTGTAAAATGGAAGAATTGGTTCTTAAGCTATTCACACCTATATCGTTTTCAAAGATTTCTTCAAATAAATTAAATTCGTTACTTTCGCGCACAACGCAAGAATCGATCTAAAAATTTGGAAAAAGCACTTGCCACGAAGACATTTCATGTGTTAGAATATGCATGGTTGATTGCGCGGTAGTGTAATGGCAGCACACGGGATTTTGGATCCCGCCGTGGAGGTTCGAATCCTCCCCGCGCAGCCAGTAGAAAGATCCATGTATGGGTATTCGGAGTGCTCCCTAAAATATCCAACAGATATAATGAAACCCCGCCAAAGGCGGGGATTTTTAAAATTGGTAACATGCTTAACTCTTTTCTGTTTTGAATTTCGAAACGTTCTCCACAAGCTCATCCGAAACTTCTCTGACTTTTTCCTCTTCTTTTTTTATCTTTGCAATGTAATCGCTTTGAGCGTTGATACTCTCATTGGATTGAACCATGAGCTCTGAAACATCGTTCAATTGGTTAGAAGCTTCTTTAACACTACCAGCCATTTCTTCAGAAGTAGCACTTTGTTCTTCTGAAACGGCCGCCAAATCCTCAGTTCTTGTTGTAACTTCTTGAACGTGCTCTTTAATTCGAGCGAATATCTCAGAGATTTCCCCTATTTTTTCCAATACTTTCTCAACAGAGGTTGCCATTGTTTTGCTGGAATTCGCCGTATCTTTCGAATTTTTTATTATCTCATTCAAACTGGAAGCTATTTTCCCTGTAGACTGCTTTGTCTCTTCTGCAAGAGATCTTATTTCATCAGCGACAACTGCAAATCCCTTTCCGGCTTCTCCTGCCCTGGCAGCTTCTATGGCCGCGTTGAGGGCCAAGAGATTCGTTTGTTCTGCAATAGCGCTAATAGTTTCGAGTATCTCTCCAATGTCACCAACAGAACGCTCCAAGTTGTCGGCTTTAACTGTCATATCGTTAGACTCTACATCGACTATCTTTATTTCTTCATTCATATTCTCCATAACTTTTGAGCCATCGTTTGTTTCGTTGAGTACTTCGTTCATATTACCAGAAAGCTCTGTGGCAGAGTTAGCCACACTAACCGCTGAATTAGCAACTTCCTGAACATTCTCATCTATCTGTTGCATCACATTGGATACATCTTTGATAACGTTTGTAATGTTATCAGTCGTATCTTTTACACTTTGAGAGCCGTTATTCACTTCTTCAAGATTTTCATCAAGCATGTTCATCGAAACTCTCAAATGCTGAATGTCCCCTGTGATAACTTCTACAAGATTTCTGATATTTCCAATAAAAGTGTTAAAATTCTTCGAAATTAGCCCTATTTCATCCTTTGAAACAACGGGCAATTTTACGCTAAGATCTCCTTTTCCCAGACTTAACTCGTTGACAACTTCAAGAAGTTTTTTAATCGGGGCGTAAAATGTTTTCGTGTACAAAAAGATGAAGAACGCGATTATCGCAAAGCCAGCTATCATGAGCCAAAATTGCATCATTTTCATCAACGAAACTTTTTCTTCGCTGTAATTTTGGAACATAACAACGGCCGCATTCATTTCAGAAAGCAGTTTTTCGTTGTTGTCAATGATGTACTTTAAAGCATCTTTGTCTTTTCCATTGCTTTGAATGACGTTGGAAATCGCCTCCTTAAAAGGAGTAAAAAGAGATTGAACTGTCTCCAGTTGTTTTTTTATACTTTTGGTGGGAGCTGCGGGGATGGTTTGCCATTTTGTCATTCCAAGATCGAGTGCGGTTTTTCCTCCATCCTTTAGCGAATTAAGCGTGGTTTCAAACAGCGTTTCGGTGTTTTTTAACTTACCCTCGTATGCAACATTTCCACTTGCGATGATAAGAGATTCTTTTGACATTTTTTGACTTAACATGCGTTGCCTTCCAGAAAGATTCACCAGTAGCGCATCATCTTTTTGCATATTCGTGATCACAATCGTCGAAGTGTATATAACTATCATGAACACCGCAAAGGTTAGTAACGGGACAAGCAATTTCGTCATCACAGATTTCATTTCTTCACCCCCTGATTTTAAAGTATTCTTCGATTTCTCTCAAAATCTCATTGGCCATGAAAGTACTTCTGAACGAAAGTATTCCATCATTTGTATTGTAGAAGTATCCGCCAGTTTTTTGATCTTTGAGAGCAGCGATTCTTTGAACGTAGAAATTTTCGTTAATCGGCAATGTGTAATCTTTTTCAAGTTCCAAAAGAGCTTTCAACAAATTCAAATCCGTGTAAGATCCAACTTGCAAGTAATTGAACAACTTCTTCTCCACTTCTTTAGGAATTTCCTTTCCAACATTGTAACCAAATTCTTTTGAAAACACCAAAAGACGCGCGTAAGAATAATAATATCCTAAATCTCTTTTTGATTTATCGATCGAATTCAAGCCCGTAAAAAGCCTCTCTAAAACTGTCCGTAAATCTTTCATCGCTTCTTTTCCTTTGTAATTCGTTAATTGCATGGCGTGAAAAACATCAAAGGCGTAATCGAAATTGAAAGAGGCTAAATAATACGCTGGTGTAACCGGAGCTTCATTCATTTTTTGAGAAAAAACCTCTGATAACTTCTTTATTTGTACCGAACTTAGCATGTGAAATTCTTTGTTCATCTCATAGGCATAAACCAAGTACTTGGACAGAACATTAGCCGGGTAGACGTATACCGTTGAAAGGACATCATTTGCAAAATCTTTCCAATATTCCTCATCACTCGGTGACTTTCCCATTAAAATCATGATTCTTGTTGCCCAGTAAGTATCGTCGATGGATGAATCTTTCCCTTTTTCATAAAAGCCACCTAAAGGAGCTCTTTCTTCTTCAAACTTTTCAAAATAAGGCTTTGCTTCAACGTAAGAAATCCCGTTTTTCTCACATAACTCAACGTAAGCGTATAATTGCCGAGGAGAATCTATTTTTACATCTTTCAACATCGTTCTTGCTTGCATGGGTTTTAACAACCCCAGCTTCAACAGTGACAAAGAATTCCAATAATCAGATGAATCTTTCACGCTTGTAATCAATTTTGTATCTAAAGTTTGAATTCCTTCGATCTTAGGAAGAGAAATGTTGGCTTCAGCAAAACCACTTAACACATTCAAAGCCTCGCTGATTGGAAGTTTTTCATCAAACGATTTCTTTAAAATATTCCTTGCTTGAACATAAGCCGAAGATTTTTGGACATCTTCCCCTAAGAAATTCTTTAAACACATCTCATCAGCAACAATTTGAGAAAATGACGGAGATTTTGAATATTTTTCAAGGTTGCGATCCAAAAAATCAGAGATCGCCTTAAGAAATGCAAAATCGGTCTTTTCTCCTTTGATCTTCAAGTATTGGGACACTTTTAAAGAGTAATCGAGCCACTCAAAAGTTGAAAAGTAAGAAGCATGGGACTTCAACACTTCAAGGTAATTTTTAAAGTAAGAAATCGGTTCAAAATCATCTTTAAAGAATTCACTTGAAATTTGAAGGTAAACGCTTTCACTCGCATTTCCATATCTTGAAACAAATGAAGGTGTATCCAGATAACCACCATCTGAGGTTCTATGTAATTGTACATATTGCTCAAACGACATTCCGAAAGACCATATTGATATCACGACTAAAATAATTGCAAACAAGGATTTTTTCAATCTTTGACACCTTCTCTCAAATTTTGACCGCTGTTTAAAAGGGTTATTCCCATTTTCTCCAAATTCAAGAAATTCCCAACGGAACAATTTTTACCTATTTTTGTATTGGCTGCAATCACCGCTTCCTCTCCTACTACCGTTATTCCATGATTGTATATATTTGAGAATTTGGCGTTTTCTCTTTCTTCTCCAATTCCTATCTTAACGTTTTCTCTCATCGTTACTTTCTCCCCTATAATGGCATTTTCTACACAACAGTTTTCGCCTATTTTTGTATTTGTCA
>CAYYEU010000006.1:0-32853 GCA_964470975.1 uncultured Mesoaciditoga sp.
AGCTTCTCGAACCACGTTTTTCTCATTCTTTAATAGTTGAAGATCCACGAACATCAAGCACAGGGCTTGATTTCTTGCTGTGGACGATAGGTGTGTATGGAGATGGTTGGCAAAATTATTGGAAGAAATTCATGTCCACGGTGAAGACGGTCACCAGTGGTTGGGATGCTGCATTTGAAATGTTGGAAAAAGGAGAGGCTCCCATGATGGTCAGCTACGCTACCGATGAAGCTTACGATTATTACTACTACAAAGGCTCTAAACTTGGAGTGGTGATACCATCCGAAGGCGCTTATGTTGAAGTGGAGTATGCGGGCATTCTCAAAGGCGCGAAGCATTTGAATCTTGCCAAAGAATTCATGAATTTTGTTTATTCTAAAGAATTTCAAAGTGCAATCCCTCTTAATCAATGGATGTATCCAGTTACAAAAACTCCATTGCCAGAAGTGTATAAGAAATACACTCCCAAAATCACAAAAATGGTGATAGTCGATCCTCAAAAAATAGAGGAAAATCTTTCAAAATGGCTGAATGAGTGGAGTACGTTGATAATAAAGTGAAAAGACGAGAAAGTTTTGAACTGACACCTGCCGTGATTTTCATGGCAGGTGCCTATGTAATTCCTTTAGGAGCCATAATTTTTTACGCATTGAGGAGTGGAACAAATCTCTCGGTTTTTTCTCCACTTAATTTGCATATAATGTATTTTACCTTTTATCAAGCCACCCTTTCCACAATGCTTGCTTTTATTTTAGGTTTACCGGGAGCCTATCTGATAGGGCGTACCACTTTCAAATTCAAATCAGCTTTCAGTGCCCTTTCCACAGTGCCTTTTGTCATGCCTTCTATATCAATGGCGTTGGGTTTTTTCACTTTCTTTGGCCATAATGGGATTTTTAATTCTTATTTTCTTTGGCCAATTTTTCATGTGAGGTTTGAACCTTTGTATTCACTTTTGGGAATTGTAATGGGAAATGCTTTTTACAATTTTCCGCTTATCATGATAATAGTTGGAGGAGCCATATCAACGCTCGATCCTATGTACTTCGAAGCTGCTCAAGTGGATGGAGCATCAAAGTTCAAAGCGTTTTTACACGTAGAGCTTCCCATGTTACTCCCAGCTTTAACGACTTCTTTGCTGCTGGCATTTGTTTACTGTTTCACATCTTTTGCAGTTGTACTCATGATAGGCGGGGCCAGGTACGCGACGTTGGAAGTTCAAATATACATGTATTTGAGGACTTTGCTTGACTTCAAGAGTGCAGCATCGCTTACCATCCTTCAACTCGGTTTTGTCAGTGTCTTCACAGTGATCTTTTCGATTTTGAGGAAGTCAGTCGGGATATTTTCACAGGAAATATCAAGAGCTCACAAAAGCTTTCCAATTTGGGGGTATCTTTACATCTCAATCGTTTTTATCTTCATTTTCGGGCCTATTTTCTCACAAGTGTTTTCAGGGTTTTGGAATTTCAACACTTCCAGACTGACTCTTGAATGGATGAGAAGGCTTTTTTCTGGAGACATGAATCCTTTCATAGGGAATTCGGTGTTGTCCGCCATAATATGGACGGTGATTTTTGCATTTTCAAGCGCATCAGTTGTGGTTTTTCTTTCGCTCATCTCTGCTCACACAATTCAAAGAAGACACATGTCCTTTTTAGAAGCAATTTTTACCTCACCACTCGCTGTTTCACCTGTAACGTTGGCATTTGGATATGTTATTTTTCAGAATTACATCCCCCTTTCTTTTCCCATCGAGATCGTGGCAATTTACAGTGTGCTCTCATTCCCACTTGGATTTCAAACTCTCATTTCGGGATGGGAAAGATTTCCAGTTGAGATGGATGATGCCGCATCGGTGGATGGAGCAAATTTTTGGGTGAAAACGTTTAAAATAAGGATCCCCATACTAAAGCCTCAGATAATGTCGGCCTTTTTGTTTTCGTTTGCCATAGCGATGGGAGAGGTTGGGGCAACCATGGTGCTTTACGATCCACACTTTCCTACCATTTCAATAAGTGCCTACAGACTTTTTTCCTCACGGCACATTCCAGAGGCACAAGCGCTGAGTGCAATTCTCACATTCGTTACCTTCTTCGTGTTTTATATGCTTGAAAAGCCTTTTTTGAATCAAAAAAGCCGTTTTTGAGTCATAATTTCCGATTAAGTTCGTTTATGTCGTTTTATCTCTTGCAACCTCCATTTTCCTAAGAAATACGTACGTTATTTTGTTTTTGCGATAACATGGTGTATGATCTTGAATGTGTTTGAATCGGAAAGGGGAGATGAAAAAAAATGCAAGTTGGAGATTGGATGGATAAAGACTTTGAAATAATACCAACGAAGATCACCGTTGGAGAGACTAAGAAAATTCTCAAAGACGAGGACACTAATTGTGAAGTGGTTTGTAACGGTGATAAATTCGTCGGCATTGTGAAAAGTGATAAAATACTTGGTGTCGATGATGAATTGCCAATCTTGGATTTTGTTGATAAAGTTGCCTATGTCTTGGATCCACAAGACACGTTGGATGAAGCTGCCGTTTTCTTTTTAGAATCAGATATGGAAAAGCTCCCGGTCTTGGAGGATGAAAAGATCGTTGGAGTGCTTGACCTTTTTCAAATACTTGATGCCTTCACGCAAATGGCCGGCTTTGGGGAAGGTGGCATTAGATTGGAAATTGAGCTTGAAGATACCCCTGGTAAATTAAAAAAAGTACTTGATATATTGTACACGCATTCTTTGAATATCCTTTCCGTTCTGGTTCATCCATCTAAAGAAATCGGAAAAAGAATTGTGATTTTGCGTGCAAATGGTAAAAGCGTCAGAGATCTTGCAAAGATTTTGGAGATGAATGATGTGGTTTACCGTTCGATAATAAAAGAAGATGAAGTGTAAAAAGGGGGGAATGAAGTGAAAGTTGCCGTGGTTTCCTTTGAAGTCTACCCGCTGGCAAAAGTGGGAGGGCTGGCGGATGTGGCAGGTGCTCTTCCAAAGGCTCTTAAAAGAAAAGGCGTAGACGTTTCTGTATTCATGCCATTTCACAAAAAGGTTAAAGAAAATATTGAAAAACTTGGACTTACATCTGAAAAAGTGTTGGATGAATTTAATTTGGGGCTTGCAACAGATGAGAAAGCAAGTCTTTACAAAACGAATCTGCCTGGAACTGACATACCAGTTTATCTCGTTGAAAACGAACGTTACTTTTCTTCGGAAGACGTTTATGGCTCTCCCGATGGTGGGGAACAAGCCATTTTCTTTACCAAAGCCGTGTTGGAGTCGATAAAGAACATGAGAGTTCACTTTGATGTGATTCACGCAAATGATTGGCAAACTGGTTTGTTGCCAGTTTATTTAAAATCGAACTACAACAACGAACCAACTTTCTCCGGAACTGCCACCGTTTACACCATACACAACTTAGGATATCAAGGATTATTTGACAGAATGTACATGGGATTTGCGAAGCTTCCAGATTATCTTTTCAACGCCGATGCTATAGAATTTTATGGAAAGTTGAATTTCATGAAGGGTGGAATAGTTTTCTCCGACATCGTTAACACCGTCAGTCCGACTTATGCTGAAGAGATAAAAACTCCAGAGTATGGAGAGAAGTTGGAAGGGGTTCTTCAATCCAGAAGTGATGTGCTTTACGGTGTTTTAAATGGTATAGATTATGAAGAAAACGATCCTTCAGGGGACAAAAGGATCCCTTATCATTACGATGTGGATAATCTTGACGGAAAATGGAAAGACAAAGAAGATCTTCAAAAAGAAATGGGCCTTGAAGTAAAACCCGATGTGCCGATAATAGGTCTCATAAGCAGATTGGTGGATCAAAAAGGATTGGATCTCGTCAATGATATTATGCGTTATGTAATGAGTTGTGGCGTGCAATTTGTTCTTCTTGGAACGGGAGATCCGAAGTATGAGAAATCTTTTTCGGAATTGGCGAAAGAGTTTCCCAGAAAAGCCGCTGTTAAGATCGGATTTGATATAAAGTTGGCTCAGAGGATATATGCAAGCTCTGATTTCTTCTTGATGCCTTCACGATATGAACCATGTGGGTTGGGGCAGATGTACAGCCTACGGTACGGCACAATTCCGGTAGTGCGTTACACTGGTGGGTTGGCAGACACGATTGTTGAATTCGACGGAGAAAACGGGAATGGATTTGGCTTTAAATCGTATGACTCTGCATATCTTGCCCGTACGATCTTGAAGGCAATTTATCATTATCATAAAGATGGCGACATGAAAAAACTCATTCGCAATGCCATGACTACAGATCTCTCTTGGGAAAGATCTGCAGGAGAATATTTGAAGCTTTACGATCTTGCGTTGAGAAATCATTGAGGTGATGTAGATGCCAGAATTGAGAAAAGATCCAATAGTAAGAACTTGGGTGATAATTTCAACGGAACGTGCCAAGCGACCACATGATTTTGCAAGGCCAAAAACTGATAAAGTTAGCAAATTCGATCCATTTGCCTCTGGAAATGAATCGACAACTCCACCGGAGATCATGGCTTTCAGGCCGGCAAACACCGAACCAAACACGCCAGGTTGGTGGATAAGGGTGGTCCCAAACAAATTTCCCGCTTTGGATTCAACCCTCGATTTAAAAAAACTTGGCCATGGTATGTACGATTCTATGACCGGTTTTGGAGCTCATGAAATAATCATAGAAACACCCGATCAAGATGCGACAATTTCAACGCTTGATTACAAGCAAGTCGAAGAAATAGTATGGGCTTACAGAGAAAGATACAACACGCTTTTAAAAGATGAAAGAATAAAGTACGTTTTGATATTCAAAAACTACGGTGCCGATGCAGGCGCTTCACTTGCACACTCTCACTCTCAAATAATAGCAACTCCCACTGTTCCAAGACGCGTTATGGAGGAGATAGAAGGAGCTGGCGAATATTACAAATTCAGAGAGCGTTGCATATATTGTGATATCATTCAACAAGAAAAAATGGAAAATACCAGAATAGTTGAAGAGAACGAAGATTTTATAGCGTTTGAACCTTACGCATCACGTACTCCGTTTGAAACGTGGGTGCTTCCGAAAACTCACCAATACGATTTCGGGGAGATAAGCGAAAAGCATGTTAAGACTTTCGCAAATATCATGAAAAACGTCCTTCTTAGAATGCGATTGTCTTTGGAAGATCCGCCTTACAACTTCATGATACACACTGGCATGCCTTCTGGGGAAGGAAGAAGTTATTATCATTGGCACGTTGAGATAGTTCCAAGGCTTACAAAGCTCGCGGGATTTGAGTGGGGTTCCGGGTTTTACATAAATCCAACTCCTCCAGAAGAAGCGGCGAAATATCTAAAAGAAGTGGACATATCCAAAGCGTTATGAAAAGCATCAAACTCGTGAATATAAAATCTACCGTCCCCATAAGTGTCACTGGGACGGCTTGTTCTTTGAACTGCAAGCATTGTGGGGGCCATTATCTCGAGCACATGATACCAATCTCCAAAACAAATTTGATTCCAAGTGAAGCAAAAAGCCTTCTCATAAGCGGTGGATCCACTTTGGCGGGAAAAGTGCCGATACTTCCTCATATGAATGAGATAAAAAAACTGAAAGAAAAAGGTTATCGCCTGAACTTTCATGTAGGATTGGTCGATGAGAACGAAGCTTTGGAGATTTCCAAGGTAGCGGATGCGATATCGTTCGATTTCGTTGGGGACGATGAAACCATCCGTTATGTCTACAACCTTGATAAAAGCGTAGGAGATTACATAAAAACTTTCGAAGTCTTGAAAAAACACACGGATAACGTGTACCCCCACATCACGATCGGTCTGAATTGTGGGAAGGTGACTCATGAATTTAAGGCGATAGATTTGTTGTCACGTTACGATCAAAAAAAAGTTGTTTTTATAGTTTTCATTCCCACACCAGGTACAATTTTTGAAAAATGCCCTACTCCATTGTTGAAAGATGTAAGAGCTATTTTCGAGTATGCCAGATCAAACTTTAAGTGTGATTTGAACCTTGGTTGTATGTACCCAAAAGGAAAGTTACGTGATGAAATAGGCCTCGCTGCCGCGGAAAGTGGATTCAACGTTGTAACTCAGCCTTCTACAAAAGTGGTAGGAATGTTAAGAGAGCGTGGGTATTCGATAGTTTGGTCAGACGAGTGCTGTGTGCTTTGAATTTTCGTTAGAATGTGATATTATTTGACCAAGTGGTAAAAATCATCTTGTGGAAAGGGGTGCCTCTATGGCTGCGCGATCGACTAACAGAACGAGAGAATCTATATTAAAAGCCGCAAGGAATGCGTTTGCGTCAAAATCGTATGCAGAAGTGTCAATGGAAGACATCGCGGAAATTGCCAAGGTAAAGAAACCATTGATTTACTATTATTTTCCGAGCAAAGAAGAACTTTTTAAAGAAGCTTGGGATGAGGCTTTCCACAAACTTGAAGATAAAGTGCTCGGGGCACGAGAAGAAGATGGCAAGTACGTGAAAAAAGTGAAAGAAATTTTACGTGCTTACATAGACTTCTTGAGAAACGATCGCAAGTCTTTAAGGCTCATAGAGAGAGAAAAAACGCGTTTTTATTCCGAAAAGAGTAACAACTGGCGATACATGAAGAACAAATACGATGTTTTTGTTCAACAGGTCGCGGATGTCATTTCCTCTGAAACGGGCGCTTCTTCCTCAGAATACGCAAGGGCTATAACTGACATAGTTGGATCTTCCTCCTTGCTTCCGGAAGGACAAATGTCTCCAGAAACTCTTGAATTGATAATAATAAAGGGAATTCGTAATTGAATCAAAAAGGCAGACTTTTGAGTCTGCCTTTTTGATCATATGGCGTTTATTATTTCTTTGTCGATGCCTCCTATTGACTCAAGTGCCCTTCTTCTTTCTTCGCGAAGACTTGACATTTTCTTTTCATATTCTTCTTTGTTGTAAAAATTCATCGGATCGAATTTACTTATATCCCAACCTTCTGCTCTTACCGGAACATCAAACCCAGTTGTTGAATCGTACTCGAATTTTATCTTTCCCCTAAGTGCATTTTCGACGAAGTTGAAGGTGTCTTGCGGTTTTATCTTCAGGCCATCGCGCCCGCCAATCCATCCTGTGTTGATCACAAAAGCCTGGAATTTTTTACCTTCGAGGAATTTTTTAAACGTATTTATCTCTCTTGCCGGATCCTCAATTATGAATGGGTTGAATCCTACTGTTCTGACTGGTTGTCCTACTTTTGAAGGATCGTCTGCGCTGGTGATCGTAGATTCTCCGAGTCCGAAGACGGCAGCAGCTTTTTCAATACTGTCAACTCTAAGTATTGGGGGTATATCATCACGGCGTGTGTTGAAGAATATAACATTCACCCTTCCAACACTGTAATCAGATGCATGATAGGGAATATGTTCTCTTGGAAGAACTGCACGGCCATTTGTGCTCACGCTCATGTTGTCAAAGTCTACATTTCCATTTGGAGATACGTAAACATTTTCAAGTATTGATCCTTCTTCTTTTACAGCGGCAAGCAATAGAAGCTGTGAAGATATGCTGTCAGTTTTAACGTAGAAGTTCCTCTCCGATCCGAAAGCGTCAAGTTCGGAATTTATGAAATTTATGTCATCTTGGACTATTTCTACAGACTCTGGGATCTTAAGATCATGAGTTGCACACGTTAAGGTTGTCTTTCCCGTTCCACTCAAGCCAAATATCAAAACGCCAAACCTCTTAAGAGAATCGCCAATCTTCAAATTGTACGCTTTAGAACCAGCGTGTAATCCAAGATGAGAATGTTTTTCTCGTGCAAGATACATGGCAAGCCTTAAAGCCGCCATCTTCGTTTCACCATAATAGTCGGAACCAAGTATAAGCTCAGTGGATTCTTTTGGAAAAACGAGTATCTTTCTTTCTGGATATTCTGGTATGGTGATCACATTTATCTCATCTGTCTCGTGACCATTTGGCTCAAAGAGATTTCTCTGATACATGAAAGCCAATTGAGGGTATGCGGAACTGACAAGGAGTGTTGATTTAAACGTGCAAGCAGATCCATCCCCCACTCGCGAGTCTATCTTTATCATATTATGTGAATCGATGAATTCTTGAACTCCTTTTATGTATCTTTGTGCTTCGGGATCGTTTACCTCGTAATTGTTGGTGAATTTCGCACTCCTGGATTTAATCTTGGAATGGAAGAGTGGAAGATTCAAATTGTTTGGAAGCGAGTGTTTCTTTGACATTTCCCATAGCTTATCAGGTGAAGGATTATCGATGATACGCTGCGAAGAAATTTTAAACATCATGACCATCTCCTTTTCTGTTGAACCATTATTCTAATCCCAATGAGGATAAGATTTCTTTTACCACTAAAATGTCTTCTGCATGTTCCAAATCGCCACCTGGCGTTTCAAGGATCATTGGCACGGAACGGATCACATTGTACGAAAAAAAATTGGCAAATCCATCTTTCCCAATGTAACCCTTACCTATTCTTTCATGTCTATCCTTATGAAAACCAAGTGGATATTTGGAATCGTTGAGGTGGCACATAACCAAATTATCCATACCAATTGTATCACCAATTTCATTCAAAAATTCTTTCATGCCATCTCGACTGCAGATGTTGTATCCTTCATCAAAACCATGGCATGTATCATATGTGAATTTGACGTTACAACCGCTGACGTCGGCTATGGTTTTCAATTGATGAAAATCGTATCCAATGTTTCCCCCTTTAGGAGAAACGTTCTCAAGTAGCAGTGTCACGTCTTCTGGAGAATCTTTCAAAACTTCGTAAACAGCGCGTCCTGCCCTTTCAAGAGATGTTTTCACAGGAGTGTCTAATCGACTGCCGGGATGAACGTTAACGTAGCCCAGGTTCAATTCATGTGCGATTTCCAACTCGCTTTTCAGAAGTGCTTTTGATTTCTTCCAGACGTCTTCTCTTGGACTTGCAAGATTAATCAGATAACTTGCGTGGATCAGAACTTTTGTGCGATCGAGTTTGTAATTGTCCATTTCTTTTTTGAATTTTTCTACTTCCCTTTCGTTGAGAGAAACTCTCCACATCCTCGGGTTGTGTGAGAATATTTGAAAAGTATTTCCTCCAATTTGTTTCGTCCTAAATGGAACACTTGAAAAAGGGCTGGACATGTGTGCACCTATAAACAACTACAGCGCCTCCAAATCAAAATCTGCTTTGAGGACACCGTTTTCAAAATAAGGTTTTGCCATCTTACCGTTTATTCGAACCGTAGAGGATCTTATCTCTCTCGAAGTCATGAAGTTCATTATCACTTTTTTATATCTTCCTTTGTATTCTTTGTGCAAAGCCTCGATGCTCACGTTATAGCCTGTGGATTCACTCCCTATGGATATTTGATAAATGTTGTACGCGCCTTTTTCGTAGTTGAGGGTTTCTCCATCGTCTTCGTATATTTTAGTGGATGCTCGTTGGCCGTAAAAATCCAAATACAACGTCATCTTTTCCTTCTCAAAAAGGTAGTTCATGGAATCAGTCCTTGGAATTATCGAATCTCCTTTTACAAACACAGGAATTTCATCAAGCGGGGCATCTATTTTGTAAACCCTTTTGCCATCGTACTTTCTCTTATTTCTCACGTCGATCCATTTTCCCTGAGGAAGATAAACGGATCTCCATATGCTATTTGGCTCGGTGATGGGTGCCACGATCATCGAATCTCCGACCATGAATTCGTCATTTATGTTGTAAAGATTTTCGTCATTTTGATCGTACATAAACAACGGTCTCATTACAGGAATTCCCATCTTGTGAGATTGGAAAAAGAGCGTGTAGAGATATGGAAAGAGTTCGTAGCGCATCTTTATATACTTTTTGAGTATCTTTTCCACATCTTCTCCAAAAGCCCATGGCTCTTGAGGCCTTGTCCCTATGGCAGAATGGTTTCGGAAGAATGGGAAAAACGCTCCAATTTCCGTCCAACGTACGAGAAGTTCTGCCGTGGCGTTACCTCCAAATCCTCCAACGTCTGTTCCACAGAAGCTCACGCCACTCAATCCCAATCCCATGGAAATGGGCATCTCTGCCTTAAGATGTTCCCACCAACTTGAATTATCACCCGTCCATACGGCTGCGTATTTTTGTATACCGGCGAATCCGGCTCTACTCAATATGAAAGGCCTTTTGTTAGGTCTGTGGATTTCAAAGGCTTTTGTGGTTGCCATTGCTTCAAGGAGTGCGTACACGTTTCTGACCTTTAAGTGTGGCCATTTTTTATTTGAATCGTCCATATGAGTTATTTCGTGAGCGTAATCTTTTTGAAAAGTGAATCCCTTTAACTTTTCAAGCAAAGCAAAATTCATCGGTTCATCGCTTGAAAGCAAGTCTTTCAATTCTTGTGTGTTTGCATCGGTCCACACTATCGATGGTTCATTCATGTCATTCCATATTCCGGCTACACCGGCCTCAAAAAGAGTTTTGTGCTGAAGTGCCCACCATTCGCGAACATCTGATCTCAAAAAGTCTGGAAAGACACATTTTCCTGGCCAAACGTATCCGGTAAAATCATCTCCATTTTCGGATTTTGCGAAAGCGTTTATGTCTTTTCCGGACTCATACGTCTCGTAGCCGTTTTCTTCCTTCACACCGGGATCCATTATAACGACAACCTTGAATCCTCTTTTTTTCATTTCATTGACAAATTTTTTTGGTTCACCAAACCCATTGCCCCATGTGAAAACTCGGTATCCTTTCATGTAGTCTATATCGAGATAGATCACATCGCATGGAATTCCATCTTGCCTCATTTTACGTGACACATCGAGTGCCTCTTGAGCAGTGGCATAGCTCCAACGCGACTGTTGATACCCGAGTGCCCAAGCCGGTGGCATTGGCATTCTTCCAACGATAGCGGTAAAGTGTTCGATAACATCTGCAACATTGGGTCCGTATATCACGTAAAATTCAATTCCATCGTCTTCAACACCAAAAGTGTATGAATCATTCTCAACGTCAAAAAAGGAACGAGAGGTGGAATTAACGTAGAACCCTATTGCTGGCTTTCCTGGAGAAAGCACCATGAAAAAAGGTATGGAAATGTACATCGGATCCAAATCCGGCGTGTGAAGAGGGTTGTCCGTATTCATCATTTTCATGTTTCTTCCACGCTTGTCCAAAAAGCCCATCTTCTCTCCAAATCCATAGAAATGTGCGTTTGAAGAGTGAAATGTTGCCAATGTTTTTCCATTTTCACTTGAGAGTCTTTCTAATTTCGCAAGTTCTTCACCGTTTGAGGCAAAGATAACACCCTTTTCATCTTCAACAGCTTTGAAATCACACTCAGCTTTTATGTCGATACTTTCAACAACATTTATTGGGTTTGAGAAGTTTCCAAACGACATTTTAAAGATAACGTCATTCATTTTTTCGAACTTTTTCAATTGAATTCGCCTCACTTTTCATCACTTTTTTAACAAATCACTTACGTGCATGATTCTTGACGTCATACGAATGAGTTTGGCACCTTGTCCATCGTACAAGAGAATGTAAGTGTTATTTGGAGAGCCACTCATTACAATTGTTGATGTGTTGACTGTGAAAGTATAAGATGTGGATACATCCGGAGAAGTGTTGACGTAGAACCTTTGTGGAGATAAACCTGGATTTTCTTCGGATTGAAAAATATACCGTTCATTCTTCGATACCCCAATCCAAACGTTGTCTTTGCCGGTAATGTAAAAAGAAAAAAACGTCTTCCCGCTTTTGCCTTGAACAAGGGTCACGATCTTCTCAAGATCTACTTGTGAATTTGAAAGGAAGTGATAAGCGTTGATGTACAAATCTACAATTCCCCCTGGATTCAAAGCCGTTTTCATGGTTGAAATCTCATTTTCCATATTGCTTAGTCTGGTATTTACCGATTCATCGATGATTTTGTTGAGCTTAGACACCTCTTTCGAAGTGGATTTGACAAGGGATAAATCTACGATACCCATAAAGCTACCGAATATGGCTCCTGTAATAATGGCTATTATGACTATTTTAAAGAGTAGTGGAGTTTCTTGTCCTTCCATGTTGTCCATAACTTACCTCCTGTGTCTTTCAAAAGAGAGCGATATGGTTTCGAATTAATTTGTACGTTTTAACGATTGATTCTACTTTCTTTTTCACTTTTTGAAGAGTGTTATCGACGTATTTTGTGTTTCTTTTAGCGACCTTCGATATCTCTTTGTAAGGAACGTGTTGAAGGTACATTTCGAATATTTCGAACTCTTCATCGCTTAAAACTTTTTCACACTCTTTCATAAATTCCTCGAGCATGTATCCGTCTGTCATGTTTTGCTCATATCCAAAGTCAGATAGCTTATCTTCAACGCTTTCATCTATTAACATGTCCACTTTTATTGAGTCCGTGAGCATTTTGTTCTTTCTTCTGTTTAAATACGTCAAAAAAGATTTTATCTCAGAATCTATAGATTTCCATACGAAACTGGTAAAAGAACTTTTACCGAACTTGTAATAATAAATAGCTTTCAGAATCCCAACCAAGCCGTTTTGAATAAGATCATCTTTTTCACCCCATTGGGTGTAATATTTATTGGATATTTTTAAAACCATTGGATAATAACGCTCTACGACGAAATTCGTTGCTTCTTGTACTCCATCTTGAGCGAGTTTTACAAGCTCAAGAGTTGATTTCGTTCTGAATTTATACTTCAGATGAAGCATTTTCGTATTCCATCATTTTATGATATTCTGCATCGTGTAGTAAACGCTATCGATGAGATGAGATCCTGGACCGTACATAAGATCTACTTCATCAACACCACTTGGAAGTCCTTTGGAATAAGACGCTTCAAATTCAAAGAAATTCCTATTTTTTGAAAAATCCTTTACCCGTTCAATTTCAGAACCAGATACAAGTGATCCGTTGCTAAGACAGACAAGAGTTCTTTCCATATCCGTTGGCTTTTCATCCACTACGAGATACAAAGTCACGTTATTCAGAATAATTGGAGAAAAGAAATCTTTTTCATGTCCTTTAAGAGAAGAAGCACGTAATATGACAACATTTTTAGACGTTTGGTTCATTTTCACAATGTCGTCCAATTTTGGGAATTCGTAAATTTTTACTTTCTCATGAATTCGGGATATATCTACCGGTTGTTGGAATTCGTTATCTTTGACCAAAATTCTTGAAGGATTTTCTATTTCGGATCCCATTGGATCCAACAGCCTGAATTTCACACGAAATTTCCCTTCTTTGAACGATAGACCATCTATTATAGGGAATATCAAGACTTTTTGAGTCTCAATATTATAGAGATTAACTTTGTCTTTTACGACATCCGTTGTCATAAGGATTCTTCCGGTTACATTTGAAGAGAAAACAGAAGTAGAATCACTCAGAGGGAATTGTATTCCTCCAATAGACACTGAGTGTGAATTGATGAAGATCACGTTCGGGCCTAACAGCTCGAATGTGAATGGGATAGAACCCTTTGGAAAAGGAACTGATGGAAGTTCTTTACCACTTATCACATCGAACTTTCTAACTTTTTTCTCCGTTAGATCCATTACGTACGCAACACTGTTAAATTCTCTTACGTAACTGAAAAGATGAACTTTTTTATTAAAAAGGTTGAATTTTTTTATGAGAGTACCATCGTTTCCAAGCACATCTACTCGATCTTTACCGTACTCTCCTATGTAAACTCTTCCTGCATTATCTGTGCACGAAACCACAGGATGTGATAAATTTGAGGTGAATATTTTCTTTTGCGAAAAATTAGGTGAATACTCATACACACTCCCATTTTCAAAAGAAATGAAGAAAGAATCCATTTGAGATGAATAAATCATAAACGTTGGAGTGGAATCAACCCCTATTCTGTGTCTTACCTCCTGCGCTCCGAATTCCTCCACAAAATGATTTGCGCCATCTAACACGTAATAATTTTGTCTTCTCATGCACACCGAAAGAGGGGTGTAAAATACCTCTGCACCGTAAAATCCTTCTATTGAATTCACGTACTTGATGTTTGATACGGGAGAGAACGTTGTGATGGAAGCACTTGCCAAATCGTTTAAAAGTGAGAAAACCGGCTTTTGTTCAAAAACACCACCAGCAGTTTGAAGAGCTTCAAGGGCATCTTTCGTGTTGCCTTTCATGATATTCAAGCGAGCTTTAAAATACCATAATTTCGAGGCATCGGTAACGTTTACAGTTGATGAGAGCGAAAGTCTTGTTAAAGATAGAGATTGATCGATCTCCCCTCTATCCCATGCTTGAATGGCTGCAGAGAAAGAATTTAAATAATTTGCAAATGAAGATACCGTCATCAAAAATATCGCCAACGTGAAAAAAACTTTCCTCATTTATTTCCTCCAAAAAGCTCTTTTATAGACTTCAAAATGTCCATTTTGTTCTCATTCATACTGAGCAATCTTTTGACATTTGCTTTATGCCTGTAAATGCTTAAAACCGTCAGAAATGTGATCGAGATCGAAAAATCCCATTGCTTAGTAAAAATGGCGGTCAAAGTTAACATCAAAAGTCCGACTATAGACGCAAGAGACACGTACTTCGTGGTCAACGCTATCAGGAGCCATATAAACACAAACTCAATTCCCATCCACGGATTAACTGCAAGTACGAAACCTAACGTACATGCCACGCCTTTTCCCCCAACGAACCTCAGATAAATTGGATAATCATGTCCAATCACGGCAAAGATCCCCGTAAGGTATATTCCAGTAGTGTTTATCCCAAAAGCACGGGCTACCAACACCATGACAAAAGCCTTGGATGCATCTGCTAACATTGAAAGGGCCCCAATCGATGATCCTGCTGCGCGTAAAGCGTTTGTCCCTCCAACGTTACCGCTACCGACTTTGCGAACATCTACTCCCTTCATTGCCGGAAGAATGTAACTAAAAGGAATACTTCCTATGAAGTACGCAAAGATTATCATGAGCAAGGTCGGTACCACGTTTATCTTCTCGCTTTCTCAACAATTCTAATGGGTGATGATGAGAGCTCTGGTATCCTTTTTCTTATAAAATTGACGAACGATCTTTTCAAAGAATCGCTGAATAATTCAGGGAAATTGACGAAGACGGCAAAAGTCGGTGGAGCAGTTGAAATTTGGGTGGAGTAATAAATCTTCAACTTGCTACTTCCCCTTTTTGCCGGCATCGCTCTGGTGTAAGCAAATTCAGTGGCAGCCTTTGCTATTTTCGAAGTTTGGACTCTTGCCGTGTAAGAGTTGTAAGAGTTTATCACTTCATCCATAAGGCTTTTTATATTCCAATTGTTTTTAGCAGAAACGGCAACTTTTGGGCTGTAGTCTATGAAGAACAATTCTTTTTGAACTTCTTCTTCCACATCTGGGATTCTTATATCCCATTTGTTCATTGCTATCACCGATGCCTTCGCATTCTCATGTATCATAGAGGCTATTTTTTTGTCTTGAGTGGATATTCCATCGGAGGAGTCTGTCACGAGTATGCATATGTCTGAATTGATAATGGCACGTATCGTCCTTGCTCCACTGAAAGATTCAACGCTTCCTTTTTTAACTCTGCTTCTTCTTCTCAAACCAGCCGTGTCCATGAATACGATTTCCGTATCGTTGTGTTTTACGCTTGCATCTAATGTGTCCCTTGTAGTACCTGGAATTTCTGTTACTATTGACAGCTCTTCTCCTAAAATGGAGTTGATCAAGGAAGATTTTCCTACATTGGGCTTCCCCACAATTGCCACTCGTATGGAAGGTTTCTCAACTGTTGATGTTGCCTCAGGTAAATTTTTCAAGATACTCTCTATCAACGTATCAAATTCCATACCATGTTCAGCTGCTACGGGTAAAGGATCACCCATGGAAAGGGAATAAAATTCTGACATGTGTTCGATGTAAGCTGGATGATGTTCTGTCTTGTTGACCACGAAGATGTAAGAATTTCCAGATTTTCTGATCATATCCGCAATTTCTATATCTTCATTTGTTACACTTGATCTTCCATCTACAACAAATACTATCAAATTGGCTTTCTTTATCCATTCTTTGAAAGAACGATTCATCTCAGATTCTATGTCGTTCTCTGGTTTGACAAAGTATCCTGGAAGATCAACAAGTCTTACAGGTCTTCCTTCTAATTCCGTATCGAAGATCACAGGGTCTCTGGTTAAACCCTCGTAATTCGCAACCAGAGACCTTCTGTAACCTACAAGTCTGTTAAAAACACTTGATTTTCCAACATTCTTCCTGCCGGCTAAGACTACAACCGGTAAATTATTTCTGCTTTTCACTTTTCTCGTTTACCATATCTCCTATAGTAGTTGTCATCGGAGAAGGGTTTAAAAATGATTCTTCTTGTTTATCACTTGAAACGTTATGCTGAATATGCTCTCCGTCTCTCAAAGTCACAACCATATCTCTCTCATCCAGCTGAGGATTGTAAGAGACTTTATGTACCTTACCTTTCAAGATCTTCCCTTCTTCTACACCGTCGACGAAGTGTGATCTTGGCAAGAAACCTTCAACATTGTAATCCACCACTCTTACGATCGCTCCAGAGTTTTTCACACTTATTATTTCGCAATCAACAGGAGTACCTGGTTTGACTTCTTTTGAAAGTTTTATCCAAGGATCTTCCAAAGTTCTCTTAATACTGAGTCTCATCCTTCTTGACTCGGGATCTATTTCAAGTATCTTAGCATTCACCTTTTCGCCCTTTTTAAGTACATTCGAAGGTTTTTTAACGAAATTCCAAGAGAGTTCAGAAATATGTGCGAAGCCAGAAATCCCTTCTTCGATTTCAAGAATTGCACCGTTGTCTAAAATTTTAACGACGTTGGCTTCCACTGTGTCACCAACATGATAGTGCTCTTCGATTCCATCCCATGGATCTCCAAGAACTTTTTTTATGCTAAAAGAAATTTTGCGACTTGCAGCGTCCACATTTATAACCTCGACTTTGACATTTTGCCCCTCTTCAAAGTAATTTTTCAAATTTCTGCGATAGTTGCCATAGAATATCTCCGAAGAATGAACCAGCCCTTTCACACCCTCTTCAACTTTCACAAATATTCCAAATGGAGCTATGCCGGTTACAACAGCATCAACTACTGAACCTACAGGATACTTATTTCCTATTTCTTCCCATGGATCAGGTGTTAATCTCTTTGTGCTTAAAGACATCTTTCCATTTTTAGCATCTTTGGAAATTACTATCGCCTCAATTTCATCTCCAACATGGAATCTTCCTTTGAGATTTACATTTTTGTCCCATGTTATCTCAGATCTTGGAAGTAAAGCCGTCATAGGTCCAACGTTTACGAAAACGCCAAAGTTCGTGATTTCATCAACTTTACCCTTGATCTTTTGATTCTCCTCTATGGTGTCTAAGAATTTTGAGCGCTCTTCGTTGATCAAGAAATCTCTTGAAAGTACTATGTTGTAGTTTCTCCCTCTCCCTCTTTGCTCGAAGGTTATTATTTTGAACTCGTATTCTTCATTTGTGAGTTTGGAAGGATCGATTGAATTCAAGGAAGAAGCTTGAGAACCTGGCAAAAATGCTGAAAGCACTCCTCCAATTTCCACAGTATATCCTCCACGTACCTTTTTGACAATGTGTCCTTTCACTGTTTTGCCCTCTCCACCCTCTTTAAGATCGTTGAGGATCTTGCGAGTCATGTATTTTTTCTCAGAGAGGTACAACCTACTCTCATCATCACCTCTATAACTTGTGACAACAGCCTCTATAACATCACCTGTTTTGTATTCGCTTATGTCTTTAACAAGGTAGTTTGAATTTATTATTCCCTCCGTTTTTGCCGAAACGTCAACGATTATGTGATCGTCTCCAACTTGGATTATCGTGCATTTTCTAACTTCTCCAATGTTTGGGGTCCCCAGATTTTCGTTGTCTTGTAAGTATTTCTCCATTTCTTCATTCTTTTCGTTGTTTTCCATCGTTTTTCCCACCTGTTGGTGGGCACACCTCCTTCAGTTTTTGAAATTTCTCAACCTCTTAACGATACTTTCTATCGTTCTCGATGGGGTTGAGGTCCCACTGCAGATTCCAACGCTTTTGACTGAGTTAAACCAATTTTCTTGGATTTCAGATGCGTTTAGTATCATGTGAGCGTTTTCGTTCAGTCTTTTGGCAATCTCGTATAATTTTTTGGTATTTGAGCTTTTCCTTCCTCCAATGATCAAACACAAATCACTGGTCTTCGATAAACTTTTCACCTCCTCTTCTCTTTCCGTAGTTACAGAGCATATGGTGTTATGGATGTGAAAAGTGGAAAAAGAATCCGTTGAATTCAAAAAAGCTTTTGCCATTTTCTTAAATCCGTCTATATCCATAGTTGTTTGGGAAAACAGAGCTATCTTCCCCGTGGAAAAAAAGATTTTGGAGTTTTGCCAGTTTAACACTTTAAGACGATCAACAGTACTTTTTAAGTACTCAACCTCTGCATGCCCTTCTCTTCCGTACAAGAAAACCTCAAAGCCGCTTTCTCTCTCATGCTGCAGAAGGCGAGCAACACCACTGACCACTGGACAAGTTGCATCCACAACCCTTTTTGCGTTCTTCTCAAGCGATTTCAAGATTTGGACTGGAATTCCATGCGCTCTGATGACAACCGTGGAGTTCGAAAGGTTTGGCCATTTTTCATTCACATCGAACGATTTAAGCCCCATCTTTTCCAGGCGAGCCATTTCTTCTTCATTGTGAATCAAGTCACCGGTTACGTACACATCTTCTTTTGTCGAAAGTAGACTTTCAACGGTTTTCACGGCCCGCTCAACTCCAAAACAGAATCCGATGTTCCTTGCCATTTCTATTCTCAACATTTCTCAATTTTCCTCGACACCAAACTCTTAAGTTTGTCTATAACTTCTTCAAGTGTAAGGTTATCTGTGTTGAACAGAACGGCGTCCTTAGCCACCTTCAGAGGAGCAATTTCCCTCGTCGAATCTATCTTATCCCTTAATTCGATCTCTTTTACCACCTCTTCGAAGGATATGATCACTCCCTTTGATCTGTATTCCCCATATCTCCTGCGAGCCCTTTCTTGCACGGATGCGGTAAGAAATATTTTTACACAAGCATTTGGCAGCACAACCGTTCCTATGTCTCTTCCTTCTACCACTACATGCTTGTTTTGAGCAAGCTCGCGTGTCTTTCTTGTGATCACATCACGAATCTCTGGAATTTCAGCAACTTTTGAAACAACTTTTCCAACTTCCGGTGTTCTTATCTCATTTCCGAGAGGGTTCCCATTTAAAAAAATTTTCCCATCTTTCAATTCGAATTCTGTAGAAGATATTTTTGCGATGAACTTTCCGAGTTCTTCTTTATTGCCGTTCGAGCGCAACCAAAAAAGTGCTGCGGTCCTGTAAAGAGCTCCTGTATCCAAATGCTCGAATCCCAATTTCTTTGCAAGCCCTTTGGAAACGGAAGACTTCCCAGAGCCAGCCGGGCCATCTATGGTTATTTGAATCATGACCTCGCTTCTTCTAAGGTATCGAATATTTTGAATACCCTGTTAAGCCTTGTCAATTCAAAAACTTTTTTCACGTTGCCTTTTAGCCCAAAGAGCCTCAATTCTTTTGCGTTTTCAGATGCACGTTTTAAAAGTGAGACAAGTGCACCAAGTCCTGCACTGTCTATGTAATTTAAGTCGTTCATGTCCAAAAGGACTTTCTTTTCATTTCCCTTGAGCGATTCAATCACTTTTTCTTTGAATTCGATGGAATGGTATGCGTCCAGTTCCCCTTTTAAAATGGCTAAAACATCACCATTCAGAGTTTTGATCGTTACCTCAAAATCCTGCATTATTTATCAACCTCCAACTTTATTCCCAACTCTTTAAGTTGTTCTTTGGACACTTTTGAAGGAGCATCTGCCATCAGGTCCGTGCCACTCGTTGTTTTAGGAAACGCGATCACGTCTCTTAATGATTGCGCCCCAATCATGATTGCCACCAATCTGTCGATTCCTATCGCGAAGCCAGCATGCGGGGGAGCACCGTATTCGAATGCCTCCAAGAAAAATCCAAAACGCTCTTTTGCTTCTGTTTCCGATAACCCAATAAGTTTGAATATCTTTTCTTGTAAATTCTTTCTGTGAATTCTAACGCTTCCACTTCCCATTTCCTCTCCATTTATAACCAAATCGTAGGCGTGAGCACGTATTTTTGCCAAATTGTTTGGGTGTTTTTCAAGATCTTCAACGTAAGGCATCGTGAATGGGTGATGTTGTGCTTGGTAACGTTTTTCCTCATCATTCCATTCAAACATGGGAAAATCGACGATCCACAGAATCTTGACAGAATTTTCTGGAATGAGATTCAACTTCTTAGAAGCATCGGTTCTTATTTTCCCCAAGAACTCATTTGCTTTAGAACGTTTGCCAGCACACACAAGGGCAATTTCACCCTCTTCAATTTTCAGTTTTAGATTGGCGTTTTTGAAGATCTTGGACACACCTCCGGAAAGTTCACCGTTGGCCATCTTCATCCATCCCAATCTTACTCCTTCAGATTTTGCGGACTTGGCGTAGGTATCAAGTACTTTCCTTGAAAATCCATTTTCTGGAGGGATCACCACGAACTTCAATGCTTCACCTTCCAACGGACTGAGAAATCTCATATCTAAACCACACGTTTCTTCTGTTAAATCTTGTAATTCCATTGAAAATCTTGTATCAGGTTTGTCACTACCGTATCTCTCCATTGCTTCGGCGTAGCTCATGGATTGGATTTCCCCAACGTCTACGCTCGTAAGATTTTTGTAGAGTTTCTTTATCAAACCATTGACCACTTCTTGGACGTCCGATTGCTCTACAAAAGACATTTCCAAATCTATTTGTGTGAATTCTGGTTGCCTATCTGCTCTCAAGTCTTCGTCCCTGAAACAGCGCACTATCTGATAATAGCGGTCAAGGCCAGATATCATCAACAACTGTTTGAATATCTGTGGAGATTGTGGCAAAGCGTAAAAATTGCCTTTCTTCGATCTTGAAGGCACCAAAAAATCTCGTGCGCCTTCAGGTGTTGATTTGGTCAGATAAGGGGTCTCTATTTCAAGAAAATCCAAGGAATTTAGATATTTTCTTGTTTGTTGAGCCACTTCGTGTCTGAATATCAAATTTTTTTGGAGTGATGGATGTCTTAAGTCAAGGTACCTGTATTTAAGCCTTGCTTCTTCATTTCCCTCTCGACGGTTCGTATATATTGGAGGAGTTTTTGCTTCAGACAATATCTCGAGTTCTTTGGCAAGAATTTCAACGTTACCACTGATTAATTTGGGGTTTCTCGCATCCTGTGGCCTTTTACGCACAATGCCTTTTATTGCTACAACGTATTCGGCAGATATGTTTTTGGATTGTTCATACACGCTTTCATCCGGATCAAAAACCACTTGAACAAGCCCGTAGCGATCTCGAATCCACATGAATATTATTCCCCCAAGATTCCGTATGCGGTCAACCCAACCGTTTATGATCACATTTTCCCCAGTTGTGGAATCGCTTATTTCATTCAATTTGTGCGTTCTTTTTAGCATGATGTGAATTTTCTCCCTTCGGCATACTGGCAATTTCAAGAAATTATACCATTTTTACGTTTTTAGAACCATCTTTGCCGCGAATCCATTTCAGTACAAGGGATATGAGAAATATCGTTGTCACGACGAAAACCACAGAAGGACCTGATGATATGTTCAAAGAAAAGGAAAAGGCTATTCCTAAAAAAATAGAAATCATTCCAAAAAATATTGCAAGTGTCACTATTCGTGAGAATTTTTTGGAGAGCATTTTTGCAGATGCAGCTGGTGCGATCATGATGGAACTTGCGAGAACAACGCCAACAAATCTTACCACTGCAACGGTTATTAGAGCCGTAATCGCCATGAAAATGTAGTAATCCAAATTAACGTGAATTCCAATTATCTTCGAAAAATCCTCATCAAATGTGGCGTACACAATAGCCTTACCTCTAAAAACGTACCATAAAACCGTTACGAACAAAATTACACTTGCAAAGTAAACATCACTTGATGATATGGCAAGTAAATCTCCAAAGAGATACCCCATGACATCTGGATGGTAGCCTTTGGAGATGCTGATTAGAAATATTCCCAGAGCCATTGAAAATGCAAAAAGGGTTCCCACTGTGGCATCTTCGGAAATTTTACCTGTTCTGCTCGTAAAACCTATCAAAAGGCCAAGACCCACTGCGAAAGCCATTGCAGACCACAACGGAGAAATTCCAAGAAATATTCCAAGCGCTATTCCAGCAAAAGTTCCATGTGAGATTCCCACACTCATGAATGACATTTTCCTGAATACGAGGATAGGGCTTATCATTCCCGCTATGATGGCGACAAACTCGCCTCCAATGAGTGCACGCTGCATGAACGGCAATTTCAAAAATTCAAACATCTTTTTCCTCCGATTCATTTGATGAAATATGATAATGTTTTGCCAAGCGAATGTTAGGGCCATACAGCTTCATCACTTCCGGTTCCTTCAACAATCTCACGGCTTCGCTGTGTGGGACAAGACTTCTATTTATGCAGAAAACATTTTCGGCGTAAGCTGTCGTAAAACCCAGATCATGGCTTGACAGTATAATGGTAAGGGAATGTTCCTCTTTTAAGCGTTCAAGCATTTCGTAGAATTTGGATTGTGTTCTCGGATCCATACCTGTCAAAGGTTCATCCATCAACATCAACTTCGATTCGGTGGCCAAGGCACGAGCTATCAAAACCCTTTGCTGCTGTCCCCCACTGAGATTTCCTATAGGAATGTTGGCATGTGAGGCCATCTTGACTTCTTCAAGAAATTCGAGTGATTTTTCTTTTCTAATATGATTTGTTTCCTTAAAGCGGTAACGTCCCATTTCCACAGCTTCCAAAGCGCTCAGAGGAAAATCATAGAATTGTGCGCCGCGTTGCGCTAAATACCCGATTGAATTCTTCTTTCTGTATTTCTTCGCATCTACGCCTTCTATTATGATCTTTCCATTGTACGGCATCAACCCGGCTATAGCCCTAATCAAAGTAGTTTTCCCGCCGCCGTTAGGCCCCATGATGACATGGAATTTACCAAGCTCCAGATTGATGGATATATTTGAAATCGCAATATGGCTATCGTAGCGTGCCGTTACGGATTTTATCTCCAAAAATCGTTTCATTTCAAGGCCTCCATGAATTTCTCCGTTACATTTTTCATCAAATTGAAATAATTGTACAAATACACTGGATTTATTTCCACAATTTTCGTTCCACTTTCGCTTGATAAAGAGCGAGCCATCTTTGATGGCGTAACAGGGTCGCCTATTATGGAGTTTATTTTGTATTTTTTTATGGAATCCAAAATGATCTTGTATTCTCTTGGTGTGATTGCCTGTCCAGAGTCGTTTACCAATGAAAATTCTTTCCCCAAACCGTAAGCGCGTGCAAAGTAATCCCACGCTGGATGTTGCGCAATAAAATCTCTTCCGTGAAAAGGTTTCATCTTTTCCACTATTTCATCGTTTAAATCTTCAAGTTTCAGAATTAATTTGGCAAAATTTGTGGAGAGAATATTTTCATCTTCCGGCATGAAACTCGCAAGCTTGTGATAGACGTTAACACACATCATTTCATACAACTTCACATCAAGCCAGACATGAGGATTGTAATTGCCGTTTGTGCCTATCAGAAACTGCGTCATTCCCTCTGTTGCCTTTACGATCTTCATTTTAGGGTTTATTGCGACAACTTTTTTTGAGATCCATGCATCTTCTTGCAAACCAAGATTCACGAACATGTTCGCCTTGGAGATTTCAATCACCTGTCGAGGATTTAAACTGTAATTGTGAGGGTTGTCTCCTGGTTTGACAAGGACTTCGACTTTTGCCATATTTCCCATGAGTTGTTGAAGCAAGTACCCTAATGGGGGTATACTTGTCACAACTAACAAAGTTGCAAAAGATGATGTGAAAATGAAGAAGAAAATGGTTATTGTCAAGAATGCTGATTTCAAAGTTCGTCACCTCATTTACATTATACCAACAACGTCAAGGGAGGAATAACATGGGATTTTCTTTAGTTACAGTTCAAGTAAATTGGTGGGCTGCCATTTTGGGAGGGCTTCTGAGCTTTTTTTCGCCGTGTATTTTCCCACTGCTCCCAGGTTTTTTAGCTTTTTTAGTCTCATCTAAAAAGAAGAAAAGCGCACTTTGGCGTGCTTTTGCTTTTTCCCTCGGGTTGTCAAGCATTTTCGTAATTCTCGGCATTGCCACAGGGACTTTTGGAATGGTTTTAAGCAACTCCAAAAGGTTGGTAGAGATAATTGGAGGAGTAATTGTCATTCTCTTCGGATTGAGTTACACAGGACTTTTCACATTACCTTTTTTTGAAAAGGGATTACTTATACCATTCAATCGAGAGATAGAAGGCTTTTGGAGTGCCTTTCTTTTTGGAATAGTAACTTCTTTCGCTTGGACACCTTGCATTGGCCCGACACTTGGAGCAATATTGACAATAGCTGCGACTGGGAACAGTTTAAATGGTGGAATACTTTTGGTTCTTTTCTCAATTGGAATAATGATCCCCTTGCTGCTTTCAGCCTTGTTGATAGATTACGTCAACAAGATAGTTCCGTTTATCTCAAGGTATCAGCGCCAAATCAACATCATTGGAGGAGTGATACTGATAGCAGTTGGAATATTAATGCTTTTTGGGAAACTCGGTGTTTTGACCATTTCATGAATGCGTAACTTTGCCTATCACGCGTTCCAATTCCGAGATTTTAACGGCTCCAATTCTCAAAACAAGTGGGGGAGATTTGGTAAGATCTAATATCGTGGATGGAACGCCCCCCTTGATTTCCCCACCGTCCACATACAAGTCCACGAAATTACCGAGTTGAATTTTAGCTTCTCCCACGTTCTTGGGACTGGGATAACTTGATTTGTTCGCACTTGTGGCAGCAATGGGTCCAACCATGTCGGCAAGCTTCTTGAAGAAATCGTTACTTGGCATTCTTAGCCCGATTGTACCATCTTCAGTCACAAGTGCCTTGGGCAAAAAATTGGATGCTTTCAAAATAATTGACAAGGGGCCAGGCCAAAAATTCTCGATCAAATCGAATGCGATTGGCGGAACTTCCTTTGCGAGCTCAAGATGTTTAATACTTGAAATGTGTAAAAGTAATGGCTTTGAACGTGTTCTTTCCTTTGCAAGGTATATTTTTTCTATGGCCTTTTCCTGTGAAAACAGCGCTCCGACACCATAAACCGTTTCGGTTGGAAAAACCACAATGCCACCGTTATTTAACACTTTTGCAGCTTTTTTCACCGTCTTTGGGTCGTTGGCTGATAACATTCTTTTCCTCCCAAAACAAAAATAAGCTGTCCTTTGGGACAGCCTCTGGTGCCGAGGGCGGGACTTGAACCCGCACGAGCTATAACGCCCACATGGCCCTCAACCATGCGTGTCTGCCAATTCCACCACCTCGGCAAGACAACACAAATTATACACGTTCTATTTTGAGTTGTCAAGGTTTTAGGAAAGTTCTATGTGGTAGAATACTTTAAAGGAACTTTTCAGTCAACGTAACTTTACATGAAGAATTAGGGGGTGTGGTTGTGGAAATGTTAGATGGGTTTGGAAATATCTTTGATGTGATAAAAAGGAGCCCTGGAGTGATCATTCCATCCATCTTTGCAGTTGTTGTAGCTTTGCTTCTCAATTTTGTCATTCTTTTCACTCAAACACCAAGTATCCAGTGGCTTCCTTTCGCCTTCAACGTTTTTAAATGGGCTTTAGTTTTTACTTTTTCAGGATGGACTGCTTTGCTTATAAAATACGAAAGCAAAGAGTCCGAAAAAGTTTTTTCCAAGATTTTCTTAGATCTTTTCGTTTTATCTACATTCATATCTTTTTTTGTGATTGCAGGGCTTAGTCTATACATCGTACCGGGGATAATGATCATGTTTTTTGTAATATACACACCTGTGTACATGTCTTTAGAGGGAAACGTTAGCACTTTGAAGGTACTAAAAGGAAATCTGAATTTCATCCTTGAAGATTCCCACGTTATTCACACTCTCGTCGCTCTTTTAATCTTCATGATTCTGATTTTAATTCCTTATGTCGGTGAATATTTTGCGATTTTCTTTTACGTTCTTTGGATTCCCAACATATACATCTCCGAGAAAGAAATGGATAAAAAAGAGGAAATGAAGATTCAGGGGTGATGGCTTGAAAGATTATGAGCCCATGCTAAGTGAAATATTTTCTACGGTCAGAAGAGAATATGGAGATTCTGCAGCCAGCTTAGTGAAAAAGGCATACGAGTTAGCGAAACAGGCCCACGAAGGTCAGAGACGTGAGAGTGGTGAAGCCTACATTTGCCACCCTGTAAACGTCGCAAAAATAGTTTTGGATCTCGGGATGGATCCACAAACGATCTGTGGTGCTTTGCTTCATGATGTGGTCGAAGATACAAGTGTAACTCTTGATGAAATTGAAAGAGAATTTGGTCCTAACATAAAACTCATGGTTGACGGGCTTACAAAAATACAGGCTCTGGAAAACGAGGACGTCAAATTTTCTGAAATAGAAACCATACGTAAAATGATCTTTGCGATGGCACAAGACGTGCGTGTGGTCATAGTAAAACTCGCCGACAGATTGCACAACATGAGAACATTGGATGCTTTTAGTGATCCTGAAAAAAGAAGAAGAAAAGCACGTCAAACTTTAGAAATATACGCCCCTATTGCTAACAGAATAGGAATATACGCGATCAAGAGCGAACTTGAAGATTTGTCGTTTAAATACGCGAATCCCCAAGATTACCGGAAAATCAAGGAATTAGTCGATAAAAAGATTCATGAAAGAGCCGAAGAAATAAATTATTACAAAGGTGAATTAGAAAGGGCGTTGAAGGGAAGCAACGTGAAATTCATTGAAGTGGATGGCAGAGCAAAACATTTTTACAGTATTTGGAGGAAAATGCGTGCCAAAAACAAAGAATTCAGTGAGGTTTATGATCTTTTTGCATTGAGAATCTTGGTTGCAGACGTGCAAAAATGCTATGCGTCTCTTGGAGTTGTTCATAACCTTTGGAATCCCATACCTGGGAGATTTAAAGATTACATAGCCTCTCCAAAATCAAATGGATACAGAGCACTTCATACAAGCGTGATGACAAGCAAAGGAGACGTGTTGGAGGTGCAGATAAGGGACGAAGAAATGCACCGTGAAGCTGAGTTTGGAATGGCAGCGCACTGGAAGTACAAGGAAGGGAAGATCAAGAACAGTGAGTGGATTGACAGACTTTTCGAATGGCAAAAAAATTACGTTAAGGGCCTTTCCGATTGGAACGAACTCACAAATGAGCTTCAACTCGATGAGGTTTTTGTTTTTACTCCGCAAGGAGAAATAAAGAGATTACCAAGAGGTTCGACTCCTATAGACTTTGCTTACGCGGTACATACAGAGATAGGAAACCATTATGGAGGAGCTATAGTAAACGGCAAAATGGTACCAATGGGTTACAAACTCCATAACGGCGATAGAATCCGTATATTAGTTGACAAGAATAGCACAGGTCCTAGTATGGATTGGCTCAAATACGCTCACAGTTCTAGAACACGGGCCAAAATAAAAAAGAGCCTTAGAGAGCGCTTTGCGAAAGATTACGAAACTCAAGGTCACGAAATTCTGCGTGAAATGGCAAAGAAGTACCATTTATCTGTTGATGAAATATTCAAATCCGAGAGAGTGCAACACTACTTCAAAACGCATCACATTGAAAGCGAAAAAGAATTTGAGCTTAGAATTGGGGAAGGTGCCATCACTTCTTTTCAGGTTGAAAAACTTTTAGAAAAAAAGGAAAACCCCGAAACTCCCATTCAGCATGAAGTGACAAAACCAGAAGGGAAAGAAATATTCGTGGAGGATCTCGATGGAATAGAATTTCATCTTGCAAAATGTTGCAATCCAGTTCCTGGGGATCCAATAGTTGGAGTTGTAACTCGAAATCATGGTATAAGCATTCATACAGCGGATTGCAAGAATTTGAAAGGAGTTGACAAAGAAAGAATTGTAAGGGTTTCTTGGGGCATAAAACACAACGAACTTTTCGAAGCAAACATAGGATTAAAAGCCTACGATCGTGAAGGACTTTTGAAAGATATAATGAATCGAATAAGTGAAAAGCACGTTCAAATTGTCAGTGTTGCCTCTCATGCAGATGACGTGGGGATAGCTCATGCTTCGATTAGAGTAAACGTTTCAGATCTAAAGCAGTTAAAGGATCTTATGAGTCACATACGGAAGGAGAAGAGCGTTATAGAGGTGCACAGGGAAAGAGGTGGAATGAATGAGGGCGGTGGTTCAACGCGTGGAACGCGCAAAGGTTGAAGTTGAACAGAAAATAGTTGGAGAAATTGAAAAAGGCCTCTTGATTTTCTTAGGAGTTGAGAATGATGATACTGACAAAGATATTGCGTGGATGGTAAAAAAAATACCTAACCTTAGAATATTTGAAGACGATCAAGGTAAAATGAACAGATCACTGTTAGATGTCAAAGGAAATATGCTGGTGATCTCTCAATTTACGTTGTACGGTGATTGTCGAAAAGGAAGAAGACCTTCTTTTTCCAACGCGGCCTCTCCAAAAGTGGCGAAAGAGTTGTATGATGAGTTTTGTAATTCTCTTTCCAAAAAGCATCTATCCCTTAAAATCGCTAAAGGCGTGTTTCAAGCTGATATGAAAGTGTCCCTTATCAATGACGGTCCAGTAACACTCTTACTCGATTCAAAGGGAACATTTTAATTTAATGCAAAGTTAGCAAAAAGGCTTGATCGAGAAAAAACTTTATGGTAAAATCTTTGACGTAGACTCACTGTTATACATGCGGGCATAGCTCAGATGGTAGAGCATCGGCCTTCCAAGCCGAGTGTCGCGGGTTCGACCCCCGTTGCTCGCTCCAAAAACGGGCATGAATGGTGCCCGTTTTTTGATAGATCTGGGAGGGGTTGAAAATTTTAATAGCAAAGATCGTTTTTATACTGTTGGGAATAGTAGCTTACGTTTATATGGGTATTCGATTGCTGAAAATGAGGGTACGATTTGCAGCCTTCGTGTATTTCCTCTTTCTTGCCATCTTTGCAATTGTCGTTGTTTTTGACAATCCCTTTTTCGTAATTGGTTGGTCGATTTTGAGTGTTGTGATTTCGGCTGTGATTTTCATAATGGCAAGGTGAGATTTTTCCTTCACCAAGGTGTTATAATTTTCAAGAAGTACGTAAATGATTTGATGGGAGAGATTGTAACGCTCAATATTGACCAGGTACTTTTAAGGAATTTCATAGCTTGCCCTCGCAAATCATTTCTTTTGAAAAAAGATATGAGTTATGTGCAAGATGGATTGACATTCGTTGTGGAGTACGAAGGAATGAAACTCTGGGCAAGAGTGGACAAAATTATCGAAATAAATGGTGAAAACGTTGCCATTATAAACAGACCTTCTAAAAGCATAAGAGAACGCCATAAAATAGAATTGGCTTATCTTGCTTTTGTTTTGCTTTTAAACGACAAAAAAATAGGCGTAGGTATCGAACTTTCAACGGAGATCAAAAGAATTTACCCAAGAATTGGGAGAATTCCTCCCATTTTGTTGGAGATGAAAAGAGTTTTTGAGGGTGCGACCCCTCCAGATCCAACTTTTTCTTATGCTTGTAGAAATTGCCCGTTTCATAGAGAGTGCGTTAAATATGCCACACAAAAAGGTGATATATCCATGATTAACGGCATTGGAGAAAGAAGAAAGCATGCTTTGGAGAAAGCGGGCTATTTAACTGTGGAGGATGTATCAGCGGCGAATCCGGAATTGATATCCAAGTACACCGGCATCACCTTTAAAGAAGCGGAAAGAATTGTAAAACAGGCAGAGTCAATAAAAACATCACGTTGGTTTACACTTGAAAAAAACGAGCTTTCGTCAAACGAATACGAATACTTTTTCGATGTGGAAAAGGGAGAAAATGAGATATACCTTTTTGGAGTAATCACCAAAGTCAGTGGAAAGAGCACTTACGAATATTTCATCATAGGCAAAAAATGGAAAAACTCTTGGAAAGATTTCTTAGGGCTTATGAGGATGTATCCTGATGCGCCAATTTACCATTACGATGTATTCGATAGGAATGTCGTTAATAAATTTGCAACCAAGTCTAAAATAAATGCGGAAGATCTTACCAGAAGGTTCGTGGATCTTTACAAAGTTGTGACTCGTTCTTTCGTTCTACCGGTTAGATTCTATTCACTTAAAGATGTTGCACGGACAGTGGGATTCAAATGGAGAGTTGAAGGTTTTAACGGATACGAAGCCATGCGTGCGTTGAGTGAATGGGAAAAAAATCAAGATCCAGAGATACTCAAAAAGATTGTGATGTACAATGAAGACGATTGTAGGGCTTTGGTAGCCGTCAAAGAGAAAATGAGTCAAATTGTCATTTGAGAGTCAAAGCTTTTCAAATTCTGAAGTGTTGGTTTAAAAATAGAAACGGGGCATGCGCCCCGTTTTTGATTGCTCTTTATAGTCGACCAAAACCCTTAAACTTGCCTTTAAAAACATGGAATTCAAGTAATTTTGCTTTCTAAGCTTGCTCATACATCATGATGAAACTTCGGTTAAATTTTACGCACAATTTACCCATGAAAACTCAACGAGTGATAAAATGTATTGAGCATATACTCATTATGAGAATATATATTACGAAGGGAGAGGAAAACATGGCATTTAAAAGCCTTATGTCAAGCATTAGGGTAGGCTCTTTGAATTTGAAAAACAGGATGATCTTTCCACCTATATCCACTAACTTGGCAAATGTTTCTGGTGAAATTACAGACAGATTTGTTTACCACTACGCACGTCGTGCAAAAGGAGGCGCTGCGATTGTAACAGTTGAGAATGCGTGCATAGATTATCCCATTACAATGGCAGGTGCCACTCAGCCAAGGTTTGACGATCCAAAGTTCGTTCCCGCATTAAGCCTTTTGGTAGAGGAGATACATCGATACGGTGCTTACGCATTTGTCGAATTGACTCATCCAGGTCTCTTCGCCACAAAAGACATTATCGCACCTTCAGATGTTCCACTTAGGCCAGATGGAAGGCGAGCTCATATTTTGAACAAGGAAGAAATTGAAGAGGTTGTATCCAAATTCGTCAACGCTGCACTAATAGCAAAGAAAAGCGGTTTTGACGGTGTTGAAATAGAAGCAGCTCATGGCCTTCTCGTCAATCAATTCTTTTCCCCAATTTCGAACAAGCGAAATGACGAATTCGGTGGTAGCGTTGAAAACAGAACGAAAATCGCCAAAATGATAATAGAGGGCATAAAGGAAAAATGTGGTCCAATGTTTACGGTCACAGCGAGACTTGGAGTCATAGATTACGTTAATGGGGGGATAACGCCTGAGAAAGATGGTGTGGAGATCTCGAAAAAATTGGAAGAATACGGATACGCTGCCCTTCATGCAGACGTTGGTTTTGGAGACAAAGAAAAAAGACTTGAACCGATGGGATATGCACAAGCTTGGAGATCGGGGTTTGCAAAGACCATAAAGAATGCTGTAAACATTCCTGTTATAGCCGTTGGGGTTATAAGAGAGCCAGAAGTGGCAGAAAAGATTATAAAAGAAGGAACTGCCGATATCGTTGCACTTGGGCGTACTTTGATAGCCGATCCGGATTGGCCTAACAAAGTTATGTTAGGTAAAGAAAATACCATAAGAAAGTGTATTGGTTGCTCAGAATGTGTAAGATCGCGCCACTATGCTGGTACAGGAATAAGGTGTGGAGTCAATCCGAATGTTGGAAAAACAGGAGACTACGAGATACTTGTCCCGACGCTTAACCCTAAAAAGATAGTTGTGATCGGTGGGGGACCCGCAGGACTTGAAGCGGCTCGTGTGAGTGCGATAAGAGGGCATCAAGTTGTGCTCTTTGAAAAAGAAGAAGAAATAGGTGGTGCACTTAGAATAGGTTCCATGCCTCCGGGAAAAGAGAAAATGAGATGGTTGATGGATTACTACAACGAGATGTCAAAAGAGCTTAACGTTGATTTGAGATGTTGTACCGAAGCAAATATCGAAAATGTATCGGCAGTACATCCGGATGAAATAATCTGTGCTACGGGTTCAAAACCTTTGATTCCTCCTATTAAAGGAATCGAGTCTTCAAACGTTTTTCTCTACACCGATGTTCTTAACGAAAAGGAAGAAGCCACAGGTAAAGTCGTGGTTGGGGGTGGAGGCCTTGTTGGATGCGAAACCGCGTTATACCTTGCCGACCAAGGAAGTGACGTTACGATAATTGAAATGCTCGAAGACATTGCAATTGAAATGGAGCCAATAAGCAGAGGATATCTTTTAAGAGAACTTGAGGAGCATGGCGTAAAGAAAATGTGTTCTGCAAAGATAACCTCTATTGAAAATGGAAAAGTTAAAACGAGTGTAAAGGAAGAGATAAGAGAAATCCCATTTGATTATTTTGTAGTCGCGTTTGGTGGACGTCCCTTAAAATGTGAAGGCCTTGAATCTCTCGGAGTTCCAATACATTACATTGGAGATGCCGTGAGAATTGGGAAGGTAGTTGAAGCTGTTCGAGATGGTTATTCAGTTGCAAGAGAAATTTGAGCATGTTTTCACAGTTAATTTGAGCTTCCTCAAAGGTTTTTGGAGGAAGCTTTTTTTGAATCTTGACTTTTTAGAATTTATATCATATAATCATGATATATGGATAAAAAGACAGTTGAGCAAATGGCAAGAATAAGTTCCATTTTTTCAAATG
>CAYYEU010000007.1:0-30708 GCA_964470975.1 uncultured Mesoaciditoga sp.
TAAATGAAGGCGATGGCGCTTTTTACGGTCCAAAGATAGATTTTCATGTTAGAGATTCGATAGGCAGGACCTGGCAATGTGCCACAATACAGCTTGATTTTCTTATGCCTGAAAGGTTTGATCTTAGATACACTGGCTCTGATAACAAAGATCACAGACCTGTTATGATACACAGGGTTATATATGGATCTCTTGAAAGATTTATAGGAATTTTGATAGAACATTACGCAGGAGCTTTCCCAACGTGGATAGCACCAATTCAAGCGAGAGTGCTTCCAATATCAGACAAACACATTGAATATGCTCAGCGTGTTGTGGAACGTCTTCAAAAGGCGCATGTACGGGTGGATATGGACGACAGAGCGCAGAAGATCAATTACAAAATCAGAGAAGCTCAAATTCAAAAAATTCCCTACATGCTTATAATTGGAAATAGGGAAATGGAAGCCGATTCCGTCTCTGTGAGAATGAGAAGCGGAAATGATATTGGAGCCGTAAACGTTGAGGAGTTTGCAAGAAAAATTTCAAAAGAGATAGGGGAAAAGTCTTCAGAATCTATCTTCTTGGGGGAAGAACAATGACATATGAAGATTGGAATAAGTCTCCGTTGATCCGCGTTAGAATATCCGAATCCGATGTACACTACGCTGGAGGGCTTGTTGATGGCGCGAAGATCATGCAGTTTTTCGGAGATGTGGCAACGGAATTGCTGATAAGAAATGATGGAGACGAAGGTCTCTTTCGTGCTTATGACTTAGTCGAATTTCTTGCCCCCATACACGCTGGGGATTATATAGAAGTATATGGTAAAATCATTGAAGTTGGTAAAACATCCAGAAAAATGTTTTTTGAAGCGTACAAAGTTATTGCGCCTTCGGAAGAAGGTACGTCTGCATGTGATGTGTTGGATAAGCCTCTCCTTGTGGCAAAAGCCAGCGGTACATGTGTTGTTCCAATCGGCAAACAACGCCAAAAGAGTGAAAAAATATGAACAAGTTGATCATAACGGCAGCTGTCTGTGGCGCCGAAGTAACACGAAAGCAGACGCCTTACATTCCCTTGACACCAGAGGAAATTGCTAAGGAAGCTTGTCTATCAAGGAAAGCAGGCGCTTCTATTGTTCATCTTCATGTTAGAGATGAGAATGGAAACCCAACTCAAGATGTGAAAGTTTTTAATCGTACGGTGGAGCTTATACGTTCTAAATGCCCGGATGTGGTAGTTCAAGTTTCAACTGGTGGAGCCGTTGGAATGAGTCCTGATGAGAGGCTTCAATCCATTTATTCTCATCCTGATATGGCGACGTTGGATGTTGGAACGACGAATTTTGGTGATGATGTATTTGTTAACAATATGCCACTTATAAGACATTTTGCCAAGAAAATGGGTGAAATGGATGTTATGCCAGAGTTCGAATGTTTTGAAATTGGACATATTCATAACGCGTTAAGAGTTGTAAAAGAAGGGCTTGTCAAAGGTCATCTTCATTTCGATTTCGTTCTTGGAGTTCCTGGAGCCTGTACTGCTGACGTCAGGAATCTTATTCGTATGGTGGAGAGCATACCACCTGACGCGACGTGGACGGTGTCTGGTATAGGGAGACACGAATTCGAGATGGCCGCACATGCGATTGCCATGGGAGGAAATGTGAGAGTTGGTCTTGAGGACAATATCTACCTCTCAAAAGGTGTGCTTGCGAAATCCAATGCTGAGTTAGTCGAAAGAATTGTTAAAATGGCTAAAGAAATTGGACGTGAAGTGGCTAACCCTGGGGAAACACGAGAAATGTTAGGAATAAAATGATTTTTAATCTTTTTAAGCTTAGAAGGGAGGTGAGCCGTCTTAAAAGACGGAAATGATGTTTGAAAATTTCGTAGCATTTGCAGATGCGTCTGCGCAAAAAACAACCACGGCACCAACTGGAGGAGGAGCGTCTTCAGGCACTATAAGTATGGTGGTTTGGCTTGTAGTACTGGGTGCTCTTTTTTACTTCATGCTTATTTACCCTCAGAAAAAGCGTACCAAGAACTTTTCTCAAATGATGAACAACTTAAAAAAAGGTGATACAGTCATAACGGTTGGTGGAATAGTTGGCAAAGTCACCGACATCAAAGATAAGACACTCAAGGTAAAAACAGCAGGTAACGATCTTGAAATTACAAAACGTTCTGTCGCTTCAATTGTAAAGGGAACAAATGGTAACGGTGATGGGAAATCCAAGAACGATTCGAAATCCGATCTCATAAAATAACGAAAGCAGGGGGTGTGAAAGGGTTTTAACCCTTCTGAAAATGAGAACAGACAAAATCAGATTAATTTTCATACTGTTAGTGTTATTCGTTTCAGTGTTTTTCATGCTTTGGCCTCCAGTACCGAATGCCAAGAGTTTTGGACAATACTTGTTTGGCAATATCAAACTTGGATTGGACATCAAGGGGGGCTCAAGGCTTGACTACGTCATGACAGGATCTAAACCTACGCAGGAACTCACAAGCCAGGTGATCACAGTCTTGAGAAGAAGGTTAGACGATGCCAACTTCACCGAGGCTATAGTCTCTGCTGTTGGAGACAATGGAATTAGGGTGGAAATTCCTGGCATAGGTGATCCCAAAAAAGCCGAGAAACTGATAGGTCAAAAAGCTCAACTTTATTTTGGACAAGTACTTGATCACGTCACTTCATCGGTTAAACCGGCTCCGAAAATAGGTTTAAGCTATGCCGGAGCGGTATGGCTCAGATCCAAGAATGCAACTGACGATTGGTATCTTGTAAACAAAAACATCCAAGTTGGTGCTGGATCACTCCGATTGTCAGGTAATGAAGTGAAAAATGCGGCTGCCGCAGTTGACACTCAACGTGGTGGATGGAGAATTGATCTTACTTTCGACTCAAAGGGAGCTAACGATTTCTTCCAAATAACTCAAGCACTTGTGGGTAAACCTCTTGCGATCGTCATGGACGAATTCGTTCTCAGCGCTCCTGTGGTTCAAACTGCCATTCAAGGTGGAAGAGCCGAAATAACCGGCACCTTCACCTACGATGAGGCGCAGGAATTGGCAGCACTTATCAGGAGTGGTAACTTGCCAGTAAGCCTTAAACTCTCCGAAGAGCAAACACTTGGGCCGACACTGGGAGCTGACGTCATAAGAAGGAGTCTTATCGTAGGTTTGCTGGGAATTCTGTTGGTGATGATCTACATGCTAATTTACTACAAGGGAATGATGGGGCTTGTAGCGGTGCTGGCACTCTTTTACAACGCGTTTTTTATTTTTGGAATGCTTGCACTTACACATGGAATACTCACTCTTCCAGGAATCGCTGGTATCATCTTAACGGTTGGTACCACTGTTGATGGCAACGTCATAATTTTTGAGAGGATAAAAGAGGAAATGCGTACAGGCAAGACAGTACGGGCATCTATAGCAAATGGTTTTAACAAATCCGTGGCTGTCATCCTTGATGCCAACATCACATCATTACTCACGGCATTCGTGCTTTATTACTTTGGAATAGGTTCGATCAAGGGATTTGCCGTGACTTTGACAATTGGTATCCTTGGTGCGATGTTCACTTCTTTGGTATTCTCAAGATATCTCCTTGATTTAATGGCCCCTCTTATTAAGAACAAGTATGCAACTATCGCTGATCAACCAGAGAGTATCAAAGGGGGTAGAAATCGATGAAAAACTTGAATTTTGTTGGCCCACGGTATATCTTTTTAACGATATCACTTTCGGCTATCGCCCTTTCGCTTGTTTTTATGTTCGTCCGAGGGTTCAATTTTGGTGTGGATTTCAAGGGTGGTACGACAATGAGTGTTTCGTTTAGCAATCCTAACATGACCTTGTCAGACGTGAGAAGTATTTTCTCAAATGTTGATCCTATTTACAAGGATGCGAGCATCTCGAAACTTCATAACCTTTCATCGTCTGAAAACAAATCCGAACGTTCTCTGTTCAACATAACCGTTGGAAAATTTTACAACGCCGATCAAAAAAATCAACTCGTTGAAGGCGTTCAAAAATTCGCCGCATCTCAAAAAAGTGATGCAAAATTCGAAGCGTTTCAGGCCGTTAGTGGTTATGCTGCAGCTGGATTAAGGAAATCGGCAACGTGGGCCTCCATTGTAGCCGTTGTACTCTTGCTAATATACATGGCGTTCCGTTTCCAGTTTTCATTTGGTGTGGGGGCGTTGGCTTCATTGATCCACGACTTGACTATTACAGCAGGATTGTATTCTATATTTTGGATACGCTTTGACAGTACGGTCGTTGCCGCGTTGTTAACGTTGTTAGGTTATTCTTTGAACGATACGGTTGTTGTTTATTCCAGAATAAGAGAAAATCTTAAAAGAATGCGTGGAAAACCAATGACCGAAATAGTTAACGTTTCTATAAATCAAACACTTTCAAGAACTATAAACACGTCTTTCACGACTTTCATAGTCGTATTCGTGCTCTTGCTTTTCTCGAGTTCTGTTCTACAGCCATTTGCTTTTGGAATGAGCTTTGGCGTTATCACAGGGACTTATTCTTCTATTTACATTGCCAGTCCTGTTTTAATAGGGTGGCTTGAAAGAAAGAGAAAAGCGTCTCTAAGAAGATAATTTGTGTAAGAGTTTGATGTAAAAATCGCCTCGCTTTGCGAGGCGATTTCTATATCAATCAAAGAATCGTAGAAATTTCATTTGACAGTTGCTTTTAGCTCTGCAACTCTGTCCAACTTTTCCCATGGAAGATCCAAATCATTTCTACCAAAATGTCCATAGGCTGCTATTTTTTTGTAAATAGGCCTTAAAAGATCGAGATCCCTGATTATGGCTCCTGGCCTGAAATCAAACAGTTCGTTGATTGTTTTAGTGAGTTCTATATCCGAAACAGCGCCCGTGCCGTAAGTGTTGACAAATATGGATACCGGCCGTGCAACTCCTATCGCATATGCCAATTGTATTAAACACTTATGGGCTAAACCTGCGGCAACCACGTTTTTAGCAACATATCTTGCCATGTAAGAAGCTGATCTGTCAACTTTGGTTGGATCTTTGCCACTGAAAGCTCCACCACCATGAGGAGCAACCCCTCCGTAGGTGTCGACTATGATCTTTCTTCCCGTTAATCCTGTGTCACCCATTGGTCCGCCTATGACAAACCTACCAGTTGGGTTTATGAATATCTTGGTTTTGGGAGTGAAATACTCTTCGGGAACAATTTTATTTATGACTTCTTCTCTTATGCCGTTTTCCAAATCTGTTTTTGAAACGTTCGGATCATGCTGAGTGGATACAACTATGGCATCTACTGCTACGGGTTTTCCATCGCCATCAAATTCAATGGTAACTTGTGTCTTTCCGTCAGGCCTTAGAAAATTAAGAATTTTATCTTTTCGTGCTTGCGCCAACCTCTTTGCAAGTTTATGAGCTAATGATATGCTTATAGGCATGTATTCCTCTGTTTCATCGGAAGCATATCCAAACATTATTCCTTGATCTCCTGCACCTAATTTTTCGAGAGGATCTTCAGCTTTTTCTCCCTCTTTGAATTCAAGCGCATTATCAACTCCAAGGGCTATGTCTGGTGATTGTTCGTCTATCGCTGTAACCACAGCACACGTTTCTCCGTCAAATCCATATTTTGCGCGAGTGTAACCAATGTCAAGAACGGTTTGACGAACAAGAGAAGGTATGTCAATGTACGCCTTTGTCGTCATTTGTCCACCTATCATGACCTCTCCTCTTACGACAAATGTTTCAATTGCAACTCTACTTTGTGGATCTTGCGCAAGGGCTTCATCCAATATGGCGTCCGAAACTTGATCGGCTATCTTGTCTGGATGTCCCTCCGTTACGCTTTCGCTTGTAAAAAGTTTTTTCACTTTCTTTTTTCCTCCTTTAACTTGAAAAGTTCTTCGTATTCTGTAGGTGTTAAAAAACGACCTCCACGAATTTCTGAAGAGATCAGTTTGTAGTTTGCGTCAAATTCGGCATGAATGTTAACCTTGTCGTTGGAAGTGGCCCCGATCAGCTCTTTATCGAACAGTATCGGAGATCCCTTGCCGTAATTCAATCTAAAGTCATACCCCTTTCTTAGATGGGATCTAAAAATAGTTCCACGTTCACTTTGAACGTAAATTATCAAATTATCTTTAGCACCGTAAAATGGTCCGCTTTTTTTCTTTTTACGAAAGAGCATCGATTTCTTCCATCACCTTTCTTACCAACTTAGGATGTATTTTAAACCTCACTTTTACGGTTTCGTCCGACTGTTTGAGTTTTATGATTCTAATCCCAATCGTTTTAGAAATCCTACCCCAAGATTCATTCGATATTTCTAAATTTTTCTCCATGTAGTTTTCAGTAAGCTTCTCGCGCAATTTTTTTGTAAGATCGTCCATGTACAATCCCGTTTTTGCAGATATGAAAGATGCAGTTGGGTAATTCGACGCAAGTTTTTTCAAACAAGCTTGATTGCAAAGGTCTATTTTGTTCACAACCGTTATCATGGGTATATCATTTGTCCCTATATCAGAAAGGACTCTCTCGGAGACTTTTAATTTCTCGTTTGCATGTTCATCGTGCCCATCAATGACCAACAAAATAAGATCGGCATCCAATATTTCTTCTAAAGTTGAATGGAATGCCTTTACAAGTTGTGTTGGTAATTTTGAAATGAATCCAACTGTGTCTGAAAAAAGGGCAAAAACATTCTCTCCCAACCATACTTTTTTCGTGGTTGGATCTAAAGTGGTGAAAAGCTTGTTTTCGCTTTTCGTTTCAAATCCACTTAGACTCCTCAAAAGCATTGACTTGCCTGCATTGGTATAGCCAACAATGGAGATTTTTGGCAATATGGATTCAATTCTTCTTCGTTTTTTAAGAAATCTATTCTCTGAAATTTTTTCTATCTTTTTGCGTAATTGCCTTATTCTCCCTCTTATAGCCCGTTTATCCATTTCCAATTTGGACTCTCCCGGACCTCTTGTACCTATTCCTCCTCCTGTTCGAGAGAGGCGATTGTTTGAACCTTTGAGGTGAGATAATCTGTATTCGAGAGTTGCAAGCTCAACTTCAGTTTTTCCTTCTCGAGTACGAGCACTTCTGGAAAAGTTCATGAGTATAAGTTGTGTTCTATCAAGAATTTCCACTTTTAAGAGCTTTTTGAGCTTCGATTTTTGAACCACGCTCAATTCGTCATCGGTAATAACTCCATCTGCACCGTACAATTGAATGTAGTTTAAAATTTTTTCAAGCTTTCCTTTTCCCGCATAAGTACTTAATGGAGCTTTCAAAAATTGCCAAAATCTCGCCACGCAAAATATCCCCATCGATCTTGCCAGTTCTTCAAGTTCGATCAGATTTTTTTCAACATCTTCTTTTTTGTTGTAAGCTACTCCAAGAAGTATGGCCTTTTTCAACTTTCCTCCGTTTCCTCTTTGATTTCTTCCACCTCAGAGATTTCTGAGAGTTTCACATATTCTGTGGGTATAATCGTACTTATAGCATGTTTGTAAACCATATTCTGCTGTTTTCCACTTTCTATGAGGACGGTATAATTGTCAAAAGATTTTATGAATCCTTTGACTTGAAATCCGTTAACCAAGTACATTTTCGCTTCTATTCTTTTCTTTCTAAGAAAGTTCAATAGTCTGTCTTGCAAATTCTGTTTCTCTTTCACACTAAATCCCCCCATTTCAATTTTTTAAGTACTTCTCCAAAAACCTTTTCTCTGTCGTTGGAAAGATCCATCCATAAAGCATCATCGTACTTTCTAAACCAGGTAAGCTGCCTTTTAGCGTAATGCCTTGTAGATTTTTTAATTTCATCAAGGCATTTCTTTAGCCCAATCTCACCATCAATATATTTTACCACTTCTTTGTATCCTATGGACTTCATCGAAGGCAAATCCTTAGAAAAACCCATCTTGAGCAAATTTGAAACTTCTTCTACAAATCCATTTTCAAACATTTCATCAACTCTTTTGTTTATACGCTCGTATAACTTTTTTCTTTCAAGATTCAAAATGAATAAGATAAAGCGTTCGTCTCTTTCCCTTTTTGACCACAAAGAGGATATCATTTCTCCCCTAACAATGTAAACCTCAAGGGCTCTGATGGTACGCGTTATATCGTTTGGATCGAATTTAGAATAGGCAATTGGATCTACCACCTTGAGCAATCTTCGTAAGGCTCCAGGGCTTCCTTTTTCCATTTTTTGAAGGCTTTCGCGTATCTCTTCATTCCTCGATGGACCCTCGAATATTCCATATTTTATCGCTTCAACGTACAGTCCACTACCCCCAACCAGGATCGGCCTCTTACCACGTTTTATTATCTCTTCAACAATCTCAATTGCCATCCTTCTAAACTTTTCCACGTCGAACTCTTCGTTTGGTTCTATTATATCGATCATGTGGTGAGGAACTTTCAATCGTTTTGAATTTTCTACTTTGGAAGTGCCAATATCCATATGCTTGTAAATTTGCATAGAATCCACGGACACGATCTCCCCATTTGTTCGCTTGGCAAACTCAATGGCGAAATCACTTTTTCCAACAGCTGTTGGACCGGTGAATATGGGTATTTTCAAATGTTGATCACTCCGTAACCTGTATCGCTTTTTTCACTTCCAATTACGTAGTCAAAATCATATTTTTCGAATATAGAGTCATTCCACCTTGCCTTCACGACTACGCGTTTTTTCGCTTTTTTCTTCATGGCTTCTATGTCTTCGCTACTTATTGTGGAATGGTCGGCAAATGGCCTCATGGAGTTCATGGCTGCCGAATTGTATCTAGGGTGTTCAAACATCGGATCAACGTAAACACAATCAAACTTTTTTTCTGATTTTCTCACATATTCCTTGTAGTCGGCTTCGATTATCTCTATTCGCTTAACGGCTTCTTGAATCCATTTGTACAAATTTTCAGTGTGCTTCATCCCATCTTCCACAACGATTCTCACCAGTGGAGACTTTTCTATGCCAACAACTTTTCCCTTTGGAATGAAGTGAGCTATCAATATGGCTTCACTTCCGAGTCCAAATGTACAGTCTAAAACTTCTTCATTGCCATTCAAGTTTAGGGATTCAATGAGATAATCCCTTTGCCCTGAGTCTATGTTGGATTTTCTTATCACCGCTAACGATGGATGAAAGAAAAATTTTTGATCGTTTTTCAAAGCTGATATTCTGTCCGTTTCTACTATCAAAACGGCTTCATCTTTTCTTAAAACAAGATGACGTCGAGAAACGTAACGTATTCCCATTTCATTGGCAATTTTCAACGCTTTAAGGACCTGTTGACGGCCTGGTTTGTGGGACGTTGTTACTATTGTTTTCAATTTGCAATTGCAACTCCTTTAGCTCTTTATCGAGTAAATCCAATTTGTTTTTGGCACTCTCGTAATTTTTAATGGCTTCGTTATATTCTCTGTGAGCTTTTCTAAAATTAAGATAAGATGTCACGTCAAAGTAGGCAACCCATACAACAAGCGCTAAGATTATAACAACTAAGAGGGGCTTTTTCTTCATTTCAATTCAACAATTACATCTTTGTCGTAAATATTTACCGTTGTCGAGGCAACTGTTTGAGTGGATGTTTTTATCGAAACGTATGCAACATAACCATTAGGAGTAGGTGATTTAAAAGGGTAAATTTTAAAGTCATACCTCTCGTTTAAGGGATTGTAACAGCCTAATCTGTTAAAGGTGAAAGAATTCAGTCCATCTGATATTTCTGCCGTGTACGTTCCCATTGCGGTGGTATGATAACGAATGTCAACTTTTACGAGACTGTCTTTGTCAAATGCCTTTGCGTGTGGTTTCCACACGTTCGTTGTAGCAGTGGTGGCAAGGTTTGACAAATTCCAAAGGATAAAGGCCGTTTTATGCAATCCCTTTCCCATTATTTGCATCGGGTGTTCTTCTACTTGTTGAGTGGAATAACTGTAGAAAGCGATATTGTCTGGAGTGGCAATTTTCACGGTTGCGGTGGCGTTATTTTGATAGACCAAAGTGGCAACTGGACCCAAACTAAAAGAGAGAGAATTCACGGTAGTCTGATCGTTGTTTAAACCGATATCATTTGCCAAAGATCGAGGAGTTTCTGTTACAAGATCGATCGGGCTATTTAAATTTGTCACCACCACGTTGTTATTTGCCGTGATCGATTTAACCATCACATAAACGTGGACAAGAGAAGCCGGTGTGAATTCATTGTAATATTCGTAAGAAAGCGTTGATTGCATGTTAAAACATCCAGAAAGTACCAGTGCCGTTAAAAATAACGCTATCAGGATCAGAAAATATTTTCGCAAAAAAGACACCTCCGTCATTTAAGGCCACTTCTTGCTATGCCTTGGATGAAATATTTTTGGGCGAATAGGAAAAGAATGACTATTGGCAACATTGAGAAAGTTGAAGCCGCCATCAATTGATTATACATCGTTCCGGCATTACTACTGAAATTTTGAAGCCCTACTGGCAAAGTGCGCATAGATGGGGTGTTAGTCACTATCAAAACCCACAAGAATGCGTTCCAACTTCCAACAAAATTCAGCAGAGCACCCGTGATGATCACCGGTCTTGAAAGTGGCACGAGTATCGTCCACAGGAATCTCCATTTTGACGCTCCATCTATTTTGGCGGCATCGAAGAGCTCGTCAGGTACGGTCATAAAATTTTGTCTCATGAGAAAGATCACAAAAGCGCTTGCAACCCAAGGAATTATCAAAGCATAATAAGTGTTGAACCAACCTAATTTCACAATGGTTATGAAATTTGGAACTAGTAGAACTTCACCAGGGATCATCATCGTCGCCAAGAACAACATGAATAGGAAATCGCGCCCCCAAAAACGTAATTTCGAAAAAGCAAATGCTGCCATTACACCAATGATGATGTTAAGAAGAGTGGTGACGGTAGCCACGAAAACCGTGTTAAGGTAATATCTCGCAAAAGGTGCAGCGTGCCAAGCGTCCACGTAATTTTGAAATAAATTAGCCATAACTTCTCCGAATGAAAAAGAGGCTTTGGCAGACACTTCAGCGTCAAAAAACCAAACGCTATTTATGTTCTTGAAGAATATTTTTATTTTGCCATTGCCAGGAAAGTACTGAACTTTTGAGACTATGGGTGGTGCTTTAAGGATTTTCATGGTGTAGTAGGCATCGTTATAAATGTTCGTCAATTTGGTAATGTTTTTTTGATTTTCCCAAACTTTCTCTACAAGTCCTTCCAATTTTGGTGTGTTTTCTCCAAAATCCAGGAAAAAATTGTGATCTTCTTCAAGCTGTCCAACTAGAACTTTAACGGTGTTTGGATACGTTTTGGCAAAAGAGGTGTTTATTTTACTTGCAAGATCATCAAAATTTTTAGATTCTTTTGATACCATATTGTCTAATTCCCTCTTTTGACTCTCTGATAAAGAAGCATACAGGATTTTCATGCTTGCCGATATATCGGCAAGTTTTCCAAATAAAAGCGAAGATTTCTTGAGACTGTATCCCATTTTTGATATGGACGATTTTAAATGCGAGTTCAATTTCTTTATGAACAAGTTCGCGAAGTCTTTGATATTTTCTTTTTCGATCAAATCGTCTGCGACCTCAAGATAGTATCCCGAAACTCCTGAGTTCTCAAAAGCGGTCTTTAGGGCCTTTTTCCTTTCTTCGAGCGACTGGAAAGTAAAAGTTACCTTGGGATCACTTATTTCAAGATTTTTAGAGAAATTGTAGAATTTTCTTATATCTTCAAAAGAAACTATTAAATTCATCCATTCTCTTATTGGCTCTACGGCCCTCATTTTGTACAAATTCAAAATTGATAACAGCGAAGGACTTATTTCTCCGAACTTCTTTGTCAACGTCTCTTTGAGATCTATATGTGAAAGTAGATTTTCAATTTGTGATTTGATGTTGGCATCATCTGATGCCAAAGTTCCAAGGCCTTTTTTGAACCTTTGAATATTTGAAACAAAATCGGTAACGGATTTGGTGTATTCATCAGACGAAAAATAGTTTTTAATGAATTTCTTTTCCTTGACTATTAGGGCAGAATCACTGTTCTTGATCGACAACTTCGAATTCTTTGAGAGAAGGGGCGAGAATTTTTTAAAAAAGGAGATAGAAGTCTTTGCCGAATCCGAGACTCCATTGATGAAATTGATCCTTGAAAGTATTGGAGAATCGGTGTACTGAAAAAGTGTTATGAAAGCTTTCAGGTAATCTATTGGCCGTAATTCTAAAGACTTCAATTTCTCCATGTCATTTTTGAATTTGGAAGGATATTTTTTGGAATCGACTTTGAGTATAAGTGAATTCAAGCGATCACGGTTTACAGACGTTGTATATTTCACTGTGCTACCGCCCTCACTCAATTTAAGATAGAGAGTGCCCCTCAAGGGAGCAGTCCCAACAAGGTTTACCGTTAGAACGTTTGGAAGTTCTTTTTCTCTTGAAACACCTGAAGTGAGCATTTGTTGCAAGCTCATGGCCCCATAATTCACCGAAGAGTAGGCTGAATGATCTATTGAGGCGGGAATGGATCTAAAATTCAGGGCATTCTCGGTTCGCCACGAAGGTGGCCACACTTGGACTTCTTCTGGTAACTTCAAAGAAGTATCTAACATCCATGCAAATGGCATTAGCATTATCGCGGCTCCAGCAAATGCGATAACGTACAAAACAAGCTCAGCAAGTCCGTTTTTCAATCTCACAGTTTTTCACCTCGCATGTGTTCATACATACTCTACCCTTTTGCGACTCGCTCTGAATTGTATGAGAGTAAAAAAGAGTATTATACCGAATAGGACGTATGCAGCTGCTGAAGCTAAACCCATTTGTTGATTTCCGTAGAAGGTGTTAAATATGTAGTAAACAATTGTCAATCCACTGTTGTTGTATGGACCAGGAACCCCTTGATAGAGAACGTAAACTTCCGTGAAAACCTTGAAAGATCCTATAACTGATACGATCAAAACAAAAAATGTCATGGGAGAAAGAAGAGGCCACGTAATGTAAAAAAATTTTTGTGTGTTTGTAGCACCGTCTATGTCTGCAGCTTCGTAATAAAATTTATCTATTGATTGAAGTCCAGCCAAGAATATGATCGCATTGTAGCCTATGGTTTTCCATATAGACATCACGGCTATCGTTGGTATCGTCCAAACCTCATTTTTTAGCCATGCCGTCTTGGGAAGTCCCATCAATGAAAGTGCGTAATTCAGCAAGCCAAATTGATCGTTGTATATCCACTGCCAAACCAAACTTATTGCAACCACAGATGTGACAAATGGCATGAAATACGAAGTCCTTAAAATGGCTTTAAACCATTTTAAACGATTGAGGAGTAAGGCCGTCAAGAGTGCCAATGTGATGTTCAACGGGACGTAAAGTATAACGTAATAAGAGGTGTTCCAGAGAGATTTTACGAAATCTCCTTTGTCTTTAACGATGTTGAGCCATTGATATACACCGTAGGAACTTGGGAACATAAATCGTAAGGCCACATATGAAATTATAAATGCAATTGTCAACAACAAACCATGTTCAAGCATGTTTGATACGAAAGAACGTTTTCTAAATGCCACGAGCCCCAATGCAATTGTTACGAAAGGGAGCGAGAGATAGGGCATCTGTTGCAGATGATCGATGATATATTTCAACAGCAAGAATCCCACTGCGCTTGCCCCGAATACGTATAGGATATCCACGACTTTACATTTCTTTTCAGATATTACTTGGGCAATTAAGAAAATGGAATAAACAATCACCGTCGTCATTGAGATGTAAACGGCGCTGTAAGCCAACGACTTATAAAATGGATATGGTGGCGGTGAGTCAAGTTGAAAAAGTTGAATGTAATTTCCAAGCCCGATAAATTCAGGACTCTTCAAGTGGGCGTAATCCCAGTTAAAAAAGGACAGATAAAAGGAGTAACCTACAGGCCAAAATACGAAGACAGACATCGCAGCCAACGCTGGCAGCACGAAAAGATAGCCTGCCACGTTCTCCCTCAATTGCCTTCGAGTGTGTTTTTTCAAGACTTTTTCACCTCGTAGTCTCTTATGAGTAGATGATTATACCATTTTACGTGGCAAACGGACATGACAAAATGAGCTTTTACTTTGTTCTGTAAAGTCGATCGCCTGCATCACCTAATCCTGGGAGAATGTAAGCATTGTTGTTTAACTGTCTGTCTACCGAACCAGTGTACACTGTGAGATCAGGATGAGACGATTCCAACACTTGTAACCCCTCTGGCGCGGCAAGGACTGATAGCATGGTGATCTTTTTTCCGCCATTTTCTTTGACGAGTTCCACCGCTTTGGAAGACGAGTTACCAGTGGCCAGCATCGGATCAAGAACGAAGACTTCCGTGTTGTCACGAATCTTTGGGAATTTCATGTAATATTCTACAGGTGTTTTTGTTTCTTCATCACGATAAAGTCCGACATATCCAACAGACGCATTCGGCAAAAGTTGAAGAAATCCGTCCAACATTCCAAGGCCAGCACGAAGTATTGGAACAACGACGACGCTTTTGTCGTCTATTTCGTATCCTTTACACCTTTCTAAGGGAGTTTCGACGACTTTCTCGTGTATCGTAATGTGTCTCGTTGCCTCGTAAGTCATCAACATCGTAATTTCTCTTATGAGTTCACGAAATTCCTTTGGACCTGTGGATTTATCTCTTAAGATTGTGAGCTTGTGTAAAATCAATGGATGTCTTATCACAAAATGACTCATTTTTTAACCTCCGTTTTTTGATATTCTGCCACTTGATTCTTTCCCCTACCCTTTGCTACGTATAGAGCCACGTCTGCATGCTTGACAATTTCTTCGGTATTCGTTGGTTTTTTTAATTCCGCAACTCCTATTGAAACAGTCAAGTTTGAGGGGATTATTCTCGCTTTTTCAACCGCTTTTCTTATCCTCTCACAACTTTTAATAGCTTGTATAAGAGGTGTGTGAGGAAACAAGATCAAGAACTCTTCTCCACCGTACCTTCCAACTGCGTCGATATTTCTAACATTGTCTACCATCAACTCAGAAATTCTTCTAAGCACTTCATCTCCTATATCATGACCGTTCTTATCGTTGACTTTTTTGAAGTCATCGATGTCCACCATGGCAACGCTAAAGGATTCATCATACCTTTCGGCTCTCTCTATTTCTTCAGTTAACTTATTCAATATATATCCCCTTGAGTAAAGACCAGTGAGTGAGTCTATATTCGACATCTTATCAGCCATATTCTTTTCTAAATGAAGAGCGTAAAGGGGTACTATTTGGTCCAAAAAGAAGATGGCATTGTCCATCGATAAGTTCAGCGTGTCGAACTCAAGATACACGCTTCCCCCTCTAATATAATATGGGTAGACGAATTTGTTTCTGTCAAGCGCCCATGTAAAATCAAGATCTACTTTTTCAAGCACATCCCAAGATGTTCCGTCTGGAGTGGAGCGAATAATGAAATTTTCAACACCTTCCAATTGGCACGTCACATTTTTCCCCAAGAATTTAGAGATATTTACGCACATCATTTTAACCGTTTCGTAAGTCGATGTGAATTCTCTGAAAAGTAAAGAGAGTTCTGTTAATTCGTAAGATTCTTTTAAAGATGACGTGTTGCTTATTTTTCTTGAAAGCCCTTCAAATCGTTTTTTCAATCCAAAATGTCTTGATGCCAAAGCTGCCAAATTCATGTGATGATCGGCTGACTTCAAAAGGCCATGTCTTGTATAAGCCTTCGCGAGTTGTTCTTCGTAAAATATTTTCCTGAGATTTGCATCATCCTCATAAATCTGTTTTCCAATGAGTTTTAAAAGGAATAGTGCTCTATTAGAATTTTGCTTTGCCAAAAAATAAGATGCAAGGTAATTTGGATGTTTGGATTCATCAAATTCTAATACTTGCGAGAATGCGGTTAATTTTAAACTTTTGAATTCCGGCATTTTAAGAAGTTTTAAAATTTCCAAAGCTCGTTTTTCGTCATCTTCATACAAAGCGGCCAAGAACTTTAATTTGTTTCTTTCATATGGATCGGTAACTTCGTCTATTTCTTCGAACTCCATATTTTCCACTTTCACTCTCACTTTTAAGTTGTTGACATAGCATTTGAGTTCCGGGTAAATTCTTTCCGTATTTTTTAGAAATAATTTTGCCTTGTCAAATTCTCCCCTTTCTATTAAATCGTTTGCCAATATGAGCTGTGCTGTGCCAGCCGTTTTATTTAAGCCATCCACTACAGCTTTTTTCAAAGCGTTAAAGGCTCTACTGTAAGAAATTGATGGAGATTTTAAGGAGATAGCGTAGGCTATGTTGGATTCTATAAGAGGTTTGAGATCCACAAAATTATATTCTATGGCAATGGATAAAGCGGTTTCAAGCTCGTCAATGGCTTCTTCCCCTTTTCCAATGTTTAAGAAAATCACTCCGATATAATTTCTAGCCATAATTTCTATTCTTCGTGCCGTTCGATCGGTTGATCTTTCAAGAGGCGAAATTACCTCTTTGTATATAGACTCAACACTTCCTTTTTTTGAAACGATAAGCGCATATTTTCTGATCACTTCAACAAGTTCGTTAGATCTTTCTTGAAGAAGTGAGAAATTCATGTTGTTCATCGCTAAAACAACAGAGAAGTACGCATTCCTGAACGCCCTTCTTCCAAATTCTCCTGCCATCTCAAGATGTTTGCTCATTTTGTCATATTCACCAAGTATCTTGTAAAAAAAAGCTTTTAGCGATTCAAAGGCTTCTGTATCTCTTTTTGCCAAATTCTGTGCCAAATCGATAAATTCAAGTCCGAGGTTTGGTTTTTCACCGTTTTTTGACAGGTGACGTGCCTTTTTTAGGAAAAGCACAGGGTTAGGCGGTTGATAGATCGCGGGCTTGATATGCCAAACCCCATTTTTTACCCACCACGTGCCATGCGAAATGAGTTCTGAAATGGCAAATAATTCACCTTGACTGCTTTCAAAAAGCCGCTCTTTGTTCCCTTCAAAGATCACGGGAGCACCAAAGAAAGTTTTTAAAAACCACTCAAGTTCGTCTTTGGATATCCTTGGGGGGTAAATTGTCCTTTGAGATTCGAAAGTAAACGTGGGATCGAGGATCTCGATCATCCTGAATTTTGGATTGAACTTAGAGAATCCCTGGCAAACTGTGTGCATTTCAACAGAACGTGCGGAGTTGAAAACGTACAGGGCATCCTCTCTTAAAGGTATGAATGACGCAAGAATCGCTGGATCTACATCTGAAAGTTCTTCAATATTGGAAAAAATGTTGTGCCAATATTCCCCTTTGGAAATCTCTTCCTTTACGTCTTCAATGGAAGAGAAGATCGTGCCACTTTTTGGTAAAAAAGGCACAAATCTTTTAGAGCCTCGCATCGGAATGTACGTCTGCTCTTCTACGTTTTCAATTTTTTCCACTAATTTTGAATGGCGCCAAACTCCCAGCGAAGGAAGAAAGGTAAATGTTGATGGAACTTCAAGAGAAAGCTCTTTCATAATTTGAAGCATAACCGGCATTCTACCCCTGGATATCCTATCCATCAATTCTCCAGATTTTCTGAAAGAATCGGCAAGGGTTTGGATGGTTGTAAAGAAGGAATGAGGGTTTTCTATTCTGCCACTTGTTACTTGGGGTTTTGCATCGAAATTCGGAAGTATCACCGTTCTGCCTGATGAAAGACGCACCGATTCTTTGGAAACAGGACCAAATGAAATGTTTTTTAAAGCACAACTGTGTATTGATTTCATGAGGCGAACGAATTCCTCTTCATCCATGAATTCGGGATGTTTTTCTAACTCAGGGAAAACGATTTCCACCTTATTCCCTTCAATTTTAAAGCCGTTTATTTTTGGGAAACAGGTGCAATTTGGGAATTCTCGCAACAGCCTTCTGGCTTTCATAATGTCGTTGATAACGATCGTAGGCAAACTTTTTCCCCCTTTAATCAACACTCCAATGATCGTACAAGGATGGAGAAATAGTATCTATCAAGTCGTATTCACCACTATTTATCGACATCCTGTTGCCATAAATTGGCATTCTTGATCCCCCCATTTGGCGACAAAGATACAGTTGCCTTCTCGCTCTGGTTACAGCAACGTAAAATACACGTCGCTCTTCTTCAAAATTTCCACTTTTAATACCCATGTAAGATGGAAAATCTCCAGGATTAACGGCCAATATAAAAACAACATCCCATTCCAATCCCTTTGCTTGATGAACGGTTGTAAGAGTGATCTTATCGCCTTCTTGGTTGTTATCTCTTTTGAGATCAACCTCTTCTGTTATCGCTAAATCTGAGAGGAAAGAGGTTGTATCCTGATATCTCCTTGCTATTTCTGCCAGCCTTTCTATATCCAATTGTCTGTCTCTAAAATCGTTGAAAGTCATTGCCAAGTAATCGGAATAAAATGAATTGTACACGTACTCCAGCATGTCACCCGGCGTGGATTCCTTTAACAAATTTTTGAATGTTTCTTCCACATTTTCATATTTTTTCCCGAATTTTGAAATGCTTTTCACAGCCGACAAAGGATCTCTTTCATTTTGAATGAAAGATATAAGCGTATCCGCCCCTTTTCTTCCTATGCCTGTAAAGAGCTGTAAAGTTCTTAGCCACGATAAAGTATCACGGGGATTGTTTAAAACCCTTAGAAAAGCCAAGACGTCTTTAACGTGTTTTGATTCTGTGAACTTAATCCCGGATTTTATTGCAAATGGGATGTCTAATTTTGAAAGTTCCAACTGTAGATCCATTGAATGAGCGTGTGCCCTGTAAAGTACGGCTATTTCCTTTTCTTTTATCCCCTCATTGACAAGCTCTGTTATTCTGCTTGAAACGAATTCGGCCTCTTCAAATGAATCCCACGTGCTGACCACAACGGGTCTCGTCGAAGGAGGCTTTATGGCCCTCAGTTCCTTTTTGAAGACGTTGTGTGGTATCACGTTGTTTATCAACGCCACGATTTGAGGAGAGCTACGATAATTAGTCTGAATTTTGTAAACTTTTACCCCTTTTTCTCGGGACAGATCAAAGATGTTTTCATATCTTGCCCCTCTGAATGAGTAAATGCTCTGAGCGTCATCACCTACAGCCATAAGATTTTTATGTACTGAGGATAATTTTTTGATGATCTCGAATTGAATCTTGTTCGTATCCTGAAATTCGTCCACCAGCACCCATTTAAACCGAGAGGCTTCTTCAAATCTAACGTTTTCAACGCTCAAGAGATGGTTTGTGTAATTCAAAAGATCGTCGTAGTCCAGTGCTGATTGCTCTAATTTCATGTTTTCGTATTTTTGTCTTATCTCTTCTATTCTATCCACAATTGGAAATAGATAAGAGTAATACTCTTCAACAACGTTTTCTAAACTTTTTTGCAAATTCACGCTTAAAGAGATCACCCTCCTTATCAAGGAAGGAGATGGAAATTTTTCTTGCTTTGAAACCAGCGAGGATCTTGCATGCTTGATCAACGTTTTAACGTCTTCTTCATCGAGAATCGAAAAGTTTGGATCGAGTTTTAAAACACTCGCATGTTTTCTGAGTAGATAATTACACACATGATGAAAAGTACCTGCCAACATCCCATCAAGTTTGTTTCGCGATACCTGTTGTGCTCTATGAATCATCTCACGAGACGCGGCTCTTGTAAAAGTCACAAGTAATATCTCGTAAGGGGAAATGCCAGTTGATACAAGATAAGCTATTTTGTGCGTTATCGTTTTTGTTTTTCCAGAGCCGGGTCCAGCAATGATCAGGGACATGCCGCCGTCATCGAGAACAGCGGCACGTTGTTCATCATCAAGTTCGTCTAAGACTTTTTTTGATGTTTTAGAAGAATATTTTATGTTATAAGTTTTATCGGTCTTTTTCAAAACTTTTCCCTTTCCAAACAATCAGAGACCGTATATTCCTTCCCTTTTTCTGTATTCCATTATGAGTTTGTCGGTTTCTCGAACCATTTTTTGATGGTCTTCCCAGTATTCGTCTTTGAGTTGAGAATTAAGCTCTTCAATGCTCTTTCCTTGTTGTTCTACCCATGTGTAATATTTAAGGTTATGCCATCTTCTTCTGTTTTCAAGAGTTCCTTCAAAAAACCAGTCTGTTTTTACGCTCATAAATATCGATTCGAATCTCGCCTTTGCTTCTGCCCTGTCTATTTTGCCAAATTTTTTGTCGAGATTTGCCATAACCGAATGATATCTGTCAACGGTATCAGTTGCGATCGTTACGATGTTATCATTCGGACCATACCCATATTCTTTGGCCACCTTTATCGCACCGAGTACGTTTGCCACGCCAGAGATTCCAAAGATAGTCGCAAGCTCTTCAACTTGATTGGAGGGAATGAATTCCTTAAGGAAGGACTTTCCAACTTCGTCCGTCAAAAGCTGTAGTCCTTTCTTTGACTCCATGTCATCGACGGCTACAACGGCATCGCTGTTGGTTACGTGATGTATCCATGTAACGTGTTTGTCTCCTATTCCTTGAATATCGTGACCACCATAACCATTCATAGAAATGGTAGGACATTGAATGGGTTCAAGCGTGACAACTTTTGTTTCTGGGAATTCTTGTTTAACTCTATCGCCACAGGCAATAGTGCCGGCAGATCCAACTCCAGAGACTATGGAAGCTATTCTACCATTACCTATTTTTTCGTTTTTAACAAGTTCCAACATGGTATTACCCGTTACGTAATAATGAAAGCGGTAGTTGCCAAATTCCTCAAATTGATTCAAAATTCTAACTTTTTCTGGATTTTCTGCTTTCAATTCTTTTGCTTTATCGTAGATTTCCTTAACGTTGGATTCACATCCGGGTGTAGCGATAACTCTGGCACCGTAGGATTTTATTATGTCAAATCTCTCTTTGCTCATTTCTTCTGGTAGTATTACAACGCTATCGAATTTCATTCTGCATCCAACCCATGCGCCACCAATTCCATAGTTTCCGGTAGATGGCCATATGAGCGTATGATACGATGGATCGATTTCGTTGCGAATAACTTTTTCCGCCAATATCGAATACGTTGCTCCAACTTTATGGCTGCCTGTTGGAAAGTCTCTGCCGTACATTACGATTATATTGGCATCCACACCCGTTAAAGCCTTCGGCAAGACGACATATTTTATTTTGTCGTCTATTCCGCGCCATGTGATGTTGAAGAAATTGATTGGGTCAAGTGGATCTTCTTTGAACTTTTTAAGTGCCAATTTCCTTATCTTAGGATCTATTTTGTCAGGATGCAACATCTCTTCAAATGTTGGCCCTATCACTTTTTTGGAACTCATTGTATTACCTCCTCTATGATGTTAAGAATGTATTCAGCGGTTGCCGGTATGCGCTTTACTCTTCTTCCTATGGCATTCGAAATGGCGTTGGCTATGGATGCTGGTACTGGCATGAGAGATGGTTCACCTATGCCTTTTGCTCCAAAGGGGCCTTGTGAGTAAGCATTTTCCACGAAATCTATTTCAAGCTTTTGGGGAATATCGCTTATCGTTGGAATTATGTAAGTGTTGAAGTTATCCGTCGTTATTTTGCCATTAACCGTTTTCATGTCTTCAAAAAGGCCATAGCCCATTCCTTGGATAAAGCCTCCTTGAACTTGTCCAACCAATCCAACTGGATTAAGCATTTTGCCAACATCATGAGATGTGTAAGCTTCTACAACCTTGCTCTTTCCAGTGAGCATATCAACCTCAACCACAACAACTTGACTGGCGTAAGCGTATGTTATGTAAGCTTCACCTAATCCCGTTTCTGGATCCCAATGAAGTTTGGGCGAAACGAACCATCCTCTTTCAACCATCTTTGTGTTTGAATTGTAGCATTCATTGGCAAGAGAGTCAAATGAGATTTGGTGTTCGTCATCAATTGTTTTAACGGTTCCATTTTTGAACACGATCTCATTCGCGATCACATTTCGAGATTTAGAGAAATGCTCTGTCATTCTCGCTTTAATCTTTTCGCAAGCTTCCTTGACTGCGTTTCCACTAAAAACCGTTGCACGAGACGCAACAGTTGGGCCACTGTCTTGAACGTAAGAAGTATCTGGGTTGTCAACACGTATCTTTTCTATACTTTGACCAAGAACTTCTGAGGCAATCATGGCTATTACCGTTTTCGCTCCCTGCCCCATTTCTGTATTTCCTATATGAATGTTAACGCTTCCATCTCTGTGAACTTGTACTAAGGAACCGGCAGCATCGAGGTGTTGACCAGCAGCACCTAAAGAAACGCCGTATATTATGTGAGAAACTCCTATTCCACGTTTTTTGAACTTGTTCTTCAAGTTGAATTTTGCCACTTTCTTCTTTAATTCATCGTAATTGGATATTTTTACCACGTGTTCTATAGTTTCGACCGCACCTACTGATTCTGTTAGAAGATGATCTGTGGACGTCCTGCTTCCAACACGAAGGGCATTTTTCAATCGAATGTCTACGGGATCTATTCCCAATTGCTTTGCGGCCTCATCCACAATGGACTCCATGGCGAACAAAACTTGTGGACTCCCAAAGCCCCTGAAGGCGCCACAAGGCACTTTGTTGGTGTACACTCCATCTACATCCACCTTCACGTTTGGTATATCGTAAGCTCCAGCGGCATGAACTAAACTCCTGTACATGACTATTGGTGAAAGCGTCGCGTAAGCCCCCATATCCATGTGAGCCGTTACTTCTACAGCTTTCATTTTTCCATCTTCAGTCAACCCTAATTTGTAATGTGCTTTTATGGGATGGCGTTTGCTCGTTGTTTGAATGTCGATTTCCCTTGGGTAAACGAGTAAAACTGGTTTCTTTGTGTGATAAGTTAGAAGGGCACATTGAGACGCAACATATGAAGGAACGTCTTCCTTTCCACCAAAGGCTCCACCCGTTTCCGCTTGAATAACTCGTACCGCGTGCATCGGTATTCCCAACACCTTAGGTACCATCTCTTGGACATAATAAGGACATTGCATAGACCCATATATGGTTATACCGTAATTGTTGTCATATAGTGAAAGTATTCCCTGTGGTTCAAGATATGCTTGTTCTTGGTAGTGCGCGTAAAAATCATCTTCTACTACAAGATCAGACTCAAAAAAGCCCTTTTCTACACTTCCTTTTCTGATCTTTTTTGAGGTTAAAATATTCCCTGAGGGGTGCACTTTGATTTCGTCTTTCAACGCTTCTTCTATTGTTAAAATCGGCTCGAGTTCTTCGTACTCAACTTTCACTAATTTTACAGCTTCTTCTGCAATTTCGCGAGAATTTGCCGCCACCAAAGCCACCACATCTCCATAGTATCTGACTTCTTCGCCTACTGGAACGAGGCATGGCATATCACTAACCACTTCACCAATTTGATTTTCTCCTGGTATGTCTTCGTATGTTAAAACGGCTTTTACGCCCTTTAAAGATAAGGATCTCGAGGTGTCTATTTTTTTGATCCTTCCGCGCGCACGTTGGGATAGCACAAGTGCTCCATAGAGCATGTCTTTCATGTCAAAATCTGCTACGAACTTCGCCTCTCCCTTGACTTTTTGTATGGAGTCAACGCGAGAAATTTCCTTCCCTATCACAGAATAATCGCGTTTTTGAGTAAGAGATTTCACGCCATGTTCCCCCCTTTAACATCCTAAATTTACGAACTGATGCTTCTCGGTGTTTACGAGCCCAAGATTGGTTATTCTCAGTTGGGGTATTACCGCAAGTTGAACGAAAGAAAGCACCATGAAAGGATCTTCAATAACACACCCAATTGAATAAGCTGCTTCCTTCAATTCTTCAATTCTCTTCGCGGCTTCTTCCATGGGAAGTTCGGACATCAAACCAGCTATCGGAAGAGGAAACTCTGATAAAATCTTCCCATTGCTTACGACTACTATGCCACCATGCATATCAATCACTCGATTGATCGCGTTAACCATGTCCCCATCATTCGTTCCTATAACGGACATGTTGTGAGAATCGTGGCCAACAGACGTGGCAATTGCCCCGTTTTTCAAGCCTGTTCCGTGGACGGCTCCTACAGATATCGACTTTTCTGGTGTGTATCTGCTAACAACGGCTATTTTCAAAAGATCACTATCCAAATTCGGTAAACGTGAAGGTGATATGTCAAATATTTTTTCTTTGGTTACAAGGCTGTTGTTGAAAAGGTGAATGGCCCTTGTTTTCTTAGACGTGGATGAGACTTTTAAATCGTTCTTCGTTATATGAGGGGTTTTAAAGTTTCCACCCATTTTAGCAATGTATTTGTATCCTTTGTTGCCTGTGAAGTTTTCTTTTATCTTTCCATCCATAGCGACTATTTTTGAATCCTTGATCACTATATGTGGAAAGAAATTTTCTAGGGAATGTGTTACCACCATATCGGCCTTGTAGGACGGGGCGATGGCTCCCATACTTCTTAGGCCATAGAATAAAGCACTGTTTATCGTAGCCATTCTTATCGCGACGATCGGATCCACTCCCCTTAATATGGCGCGACGTATCATGTTGTCTATGTGTCCATCCTTAACGATATCATCAGGATGCCTGTCATCTGTACAAAAAGAGAAGAACCTTTCATTTCTTTCATTGACAGCGCCTATCAAATCGTCAAGATTCCTTGCGACGCTTCCCTCTCTTATGAGCACTTGCATGCCACGCGACACTTTCTCAAGTGCTTCTTTTTCAGTTGTGCACTCATGATCTGAACGTATGAACGCTGAAATGTAGGCGTTCAATTTTTTCCCGCTCAGTCCTGGTGCATGGCCATCTGTTTTTTTGTAAAGATGCCTAATGATCTCTATTTTCGTCATCAAATCGTGATCAACATTCAGCACTCCTACATAATTCATAACCTCGCCAAGACCTAAAACACGCGGATATTTGGTAACGAGCGTTATGGTATCTATTGCTGAAATGTTGGATCCGCTTGTCTCCATATCAGTGGCAGGTACACAAGAGGGAATCATCATGTATATGTTCAATGGAACGCCTTCAGTGTACTTGAGCATGTATTCTATTCCAGCTATTCCCATTACGTTTGCTATTTCATGTGGATCCGCGATCACCGTAGTAGTACCGCGTGAAAGAACTGCACGTGAAAATTCTACCGGTTCCACCATAGAGCTTTCTATGTGTAAATGTGCATCTATAAGTCCCGGCACGACGTAATCTCCCTTGAGATCTATGACTTTTTTCCCATGTTCATAATTTCCTATTCCCGCTATCCTTTTTCGATAAAGAGCGATATTCCCTTCTTCAATTTCACCTGTGAATACGTTGACTACTTTGCAATTTTTAAGGAGAACGTCTGCTGGAACTTTTCCAAGTGCTACGGGAATAACGTTTTCTATTTTCACCTTGAAAACATTCCTTTACTCACTATCACACGTATGTGCATGGCTTTTGCAAGAATCTTGTCGTTTTTTTTAGCCTCAACACTGAATACGAGTTTCTTTTCTCCTTTTTTTTCAAGAGTGGTTTCAACTTCAACGACATCTCCGACGAAAGCGGGTGCGAGATGATCCAACTCAACGTGTACTCCTACGGTTGTTTCGTTATCATTCAAAAATTGACGTGCAAGATCCGCAGAGACTTCTTCCATCCAAGCTAAAACGGTTGGTGTGGAAAGCACTTCCAAGTCTCCACTCTTGACTGTCAAAGCGCAATCTTCTTGTTTTACAGTTTTTTTTACAGACAGTTTTTGCCTCTTCACCAAACCACCTCCCATCGCGATTTTCAAGGTAAAAGTTATTTTTGTGGAACTACGATAGCCGTTCTATTCCAAAGCCACACATTCCTGGTCCTACATGAGTGGTGATCACTTTACCTGTCATATGGAATGAGAAATCCACAACGTCATAATTCTCTTTCAGCTTTCCCAACAGTTCTTTAGCTTCATTTTCAGCATCGGCGTGGATCATGGCCAACTTCACACGGCTTCCAAAAGGAATTTCATTTCCAACTTTTCCCACAAGCAAATCGTATGCCTTGGATTTACCTCGTGCTTTGTCAAATGGGATCATTTCCCCTTCGTAGTTTATCCATATTCCAACCTTTATCTTGAACATGGTTCCCAAAAAACCTTGAAATCTTGATACTCTTCCACCCTTGACCAAATAATTAAAATCTGAAACATAGAAAAATGCTTGTAACTTTTTGGCATCTCTTTCGTGTTGAAGCTCTTCAACAATCTGTTTGGGATTTTTCCCTTCAATTGCCAATTCTCTAGCACGCCTTACAATAAGTGCGTTGACACTTGATGCCAATTTTGTGTCCCAAACTTCTATGGGAATTTTGGATTCCTTTGCCGCTGTGGCAGCTGAGTTGAGCGTTCCCGACATTTTTGAAGATAACGTTATGACGACTACTCCTTCATAGCCAGATTGTTCGGCACTTCTATATTTTTGGAGGAATTCAAACACAGTTGGTTGGGAGGTTTTCGGTATTTCAGAAGAATTTTTCAACTTGTTGTAGAATTTCATCAAGTCGTCTGGATCTCTACTATCGTCTTCAGAAGTTCCATCCGGCCAAATGACTTTTAAGGGAACCAGATCTGCATCGTATTTTTCTAACCAATCTTTTCTAATATCTGCGGTACTGTCCACCAAAATTTTTATTCGCATCTGTTTTCCTCCCAAAATTCAACTTTACACGTTTATACGATTTTACCACAAAAAAGCATCGAACCTTTTGGGAGTGCTCGATGCTTTTTGCTGAGATGAAACTACTCACTCAATTTTTTCGTATTTCTCTATAATTTCTATGGAAGTTTTCATATCCACGATGGAAAGTTCTCTCTCCGTATATTTATCCATACAGAACGCGTTGAATCTTTCGTTCAATTTCACTTCAACGGTTGTGCCATCAAAAGTGCGAATAGAAAAGAGGTAATTCTCCCCCCTTCGTTCCATTTCTAAAAGAACTGGAAATTCAAAGAATTTTGTGAATTTTTCGGTGTGTATCACAACAAAGTTGGGTTTATGACTTGACAGCCATGCTGCTAAATACTCTCTTGACTTTTCCCCCATGTTCTTCTCCCTTAAAAAAAATAGAGCAAATCTCAGATAAGATTTGCTCTATTTTAACACTTTTTTACGATTTTTTATTGAGATGCAAGTCTTTTATACGTTTCGTAGCGTTCTTTTGCATCTTCTTCCGACTTTTTGTACAATTCGTCCGCTATTTCAGGAAATTCTATCTTCAGTGAGGAGTAGCGTACCTCACTCATCAAGAAATCTCTGAACGATTCGGTGGGTTCTTTAGAATCCAAAATAAATGGATTCTTTCCCTCTTTCTTCAACATCGGATTGTACCTGTAAAGATGCCAATAACCCGCTTTCACGGCTCTTTTTTCCTGATCCTGTGTTTTGCCCATTCCGGCTTTTATACCATGATTTATACATGGAGCGTACGCAATTACAATCGATGGGCCATGGTATTTTTCGGCTTCAACCATTGCCTTAACAAGTTGGTTGTTATCCGCCCCCATCGCCACTTGAGCCACGTAAACATATCCATACGCCATAGCCATTCTTCCAAGATCCTTCTTTTTGGTTCTCTTGCCAGCTGCTGCGAATTTTGCCACTGCGGCTTCAGGTGTTGCCTTGGAAGATTGACCACCTGTGTTGGAATAAACTTCGGTATCGAGCACCAAGACGTTGATATCTTCACCAGACGCTAAAGAGTGATCAAGGCCACCGTAACCAATATCGTAAGCCCAACCGTCTCCACCTATAGACCAAACGGATTTCTTCACGAGCATGTCTTTTCTATCGTTGATTTCTTTGAGAATTTCTTTTGCCCTTTGATCGGAAACGCTCGTGTTAAGTACCTTGAGTATATCCAAAGTCGCAGCTTTTGAAGCGATGGCATCGTCTTTTCCATCGATCCATGACTGGAAAGGCTTTTTCATATCTTGAGGAATGTCGAGGTTTAAAAGTTCCTTCATGAGTTCTTCGAGTCTGTCTCTGATATGTCTTACGGCAACTGCCATTCCAAGTCCGTATTCAGCGTCATCCTCGAAGAGAGAGTTAGCCCACGCTGGGCCATATCCTTCGGAATTAGTGGTGTACGGTGTTGAAGGAGCTGAAGCACCCCAAATTGAAGAACATCCGGTGGCATTCGCTATTATCATTCTGTCACCAAACAGTTGAGTGGCCAACTTGACGTAAGGTGTTTCTCCACAGCCCGCGCAAGCTCCTGAAAACTCCATCAAAGGTTTCACGAATTGGCTTCCTTTGACAGTTTCATGTGACATGACATTTTTCTTTTCTGAGACCTCTTTTGTTGCAAACTCCCAATTCTTTATCTCTTTTTCTTGGGTTTCAAGAGGTCTCAATTTCAAAGCCTTGCCAGGAGCTGGACAAACATCAACGCAAACTCCACAACCTGTACAATCAAGAGGAGAAATCTGAATTCTGTATTTCATGTTTTCCATACCTTTGCCAAGCGCTTTCTTTGTAACGAAGTCTTCAGGTGCTTTGCTGGCTTCTTCTTCATTTAGCAAGAAAGGTCTGATAACAGCATGGGGACACGCGAATGCGCACATGTTACATTGAATACATTTGTTGACATCCCATTCTGGAACCATCACCGCGACGCCTCTTTTTTCGTAAGCGGCTGTTCCAGCGGGGAATTCACCATTTTCTCTTCCCACAAAGGCAGAAACGGGTAATTTGTCCCCTTCTAATCTGTTTATAACATCAGCAACTTCTTTTACAAATTTTGGTTTGTCTTCTTCTGCCTCTACTTTTTTCTTACTTTCAGCATTCTTCCAAGAATCAGGAACGTTGACTTTCACAAATGCACCAATTCCGCGATCGACTGCCTTGTAATTCATTTCGACGACGTCTTCACCTTTTCTGCCATAAGTTTTCTTTATGGCATCTTTGAGATATCTGACGGCATCTTCTATTGGTATAACGTTTGCAAGTTTGAAAAATGCAGCTTGCATTATCATGTTTATTCTTGTTCCAAGGCCTATTTCCATGGCAATCTTAGTTGCATCTATTATGTAAAAGTTGATGTTGTTCTCAGCTATGTATCTCTTCATATTTGCGGGAAGATAAGTGTCAAGCTCTTTTTCGCTCCATGATGTGTTAAGGACAAAGGTTCCGCCTTTTTTTAAACCATCCAACACGTTGTATCTGTACACGTAAGACTGTTTGTGGCATGCAATGTAATCTGCCGTGTTTATGAGATAAGTTGATCTGATCGGGCTTTTCCCAAATCTTAAATGAGAAACGGTGACTCCACCGGATTTCTTAGAATCGTAGGAAAAGTATCCTTGAGCATAAAAATCCGTGTTATCACCTATGATCTTTATAGCTTGCTTGTTAGCACCAACAGTTCCGTCAGAACCAAATCCCCAGAATTTGCAACGAATTGTGTCATCGGATTCAGTGGAAATTTTCTCTTTGATATCCAAAGAGGTATGCGTTACATCATCAACGATTCCTATTGTAAAGTGATCTTTTGGTTCAGCAATTTTCAGATTTTCATAGACCGCATTGATTTGAGATGGGGTTGTATCCTTTGAGCTGAGACCGTAGCGTCCACCGACGATGACAGGAGCGTTTTTCTTACCATAGAAAAGTGTGCGAACATCCTCATATAACGGTTCACCTAACGAACCAGGCTCCTTTGTTCTATCTAATACGCCTATAGTTTTCACAGTTGTAGGGAGAACATCAAAGAAATATTTTTCAGAGAAAGGTCTGTAAAGATGAACCTTGATAAGTCCAACTTTTTCGCCTTTTCTCATGAGATAGTCCACCGTTTCTTCAGCGGCTTCGGTTACGGAGCCCATGGCCACTATTATGCGTTCAGCCTCAGGATCACCGTAGTAGTTGAAAGGTTTGTACTCTCTTCCGGTCAACTTTGAAATTTCTTTCATGTAACCCGCTACTATATCCGGTGTCGCTTCGTAGAAGCTGTTCGCCGATTCTTTTGCTTGAAAATATATGTCCGGGTTTTGAGCCGTTCCCATTGTCTTTGGATGCTCTGGGTTTAGTGCTCTATCCTTGAATGCTTTGACCGCGTCCATATCAACGAGCTTTGCCAGATCGTCGTAATTCAGGACTTCTATTTTTTGAATCTCGTGGGATGTCCTAAATCCATCAAAAAAGTGAAGAAAGGGGATTCTTGATTTTATGGCGGAAAGGTGTGCGATACTTGCAAGATCCATTACTTCCTGCACTCCGCCGGAGGCGAGGAGGGCAAAACCAGTTTGCCTTGTTGCCATCACGTCAGAATGATCTCCAAATATTGAAAGTGCGTGGGCGGCAATAGAGCGAGCCGCAACATGGAAAACACCTGGTAGAAGTTCGCCAGCGATTTTGTACATGTTGGGGATCATGAGAAGAAGGCCTTGAGACGCTGTGAAGGTACTGGTAAGGGCTCCTGCTGCCAAAGAACCGTGGACTGCTCCTGAAGCACCACCCTCTGATTGCATTTCGATAACTCTTACGTTTTGCCCGAAAATGTTTTTTCTGCCCTTGGCAGACCAAAGATCTATCAACTCTGCCATAGGCGAAGATGGGGTGATTGGAAATATAGCCGCAACTTCCGTAAAGGCATAGGCCACATGAGCGGCCGCAGTGTTTCCATCCATCGTCTTCATTTCTTTTGCCATTTTTTTTACCTCCTAATCTTAAAAATTTACAACACATCCTGCGCTTATTTCAAAGAGTAGATTTTGTAATCCAT